>NZ_JBIVPJ010000024.1:71517-123005 GCF_044754585.1 Streptomyces sp. NPDC093065
CGCCGCCAGAGCAGCGGCCCCGACCGCGACACACGGCGTCGCCGAACCACCGCCGGCCCCAGCCGCGCCGCCTCCCCGCAGCGCGCCCTCACGCAGCCCCCGCCGGAACCGGCCCGAGCCCGACCCGACCCCGGCCGGCCCCCGGCCGCGCGTCAGCCGCGCCTGCGCCTGGCCAGAACCAGGGCGCCACCGCCCGCCAGCACCAGAGCGGCGGCGCCGGCCGCGACGTACGGGGTCGCGGAGCTGCCGCCGGTCTCGGCCAGGTCGGTCTCGGTGCGGGCGCCCTGGGCCTTCACCTCGGCCGCCGGTTCGGCGGCGGGGTCGGCCTCCTGTGCCGCCTCCTGCTCGGCCGGGGGCTGTTCGGCCTCGTCCGCCGGGGCGGCCGGGGACTCGCAGGTCGCCTTCGCCAGGGTGACGGTGCCGTCGACCTCCGCGACGTTCAGGTTGAGGGGGTTGACGGAGACCTTGAGTTCGAGCGCGGTGGCGGCGGCAGTGCGGGAGGTGGTCTCCTCCTTGGAGAGGTCGAGCCGTACCTCACCGACACCGGGCACCTTCACCTCGGTCGGACCGGCGGTGCTGAGTGTGACCTTCTTGCCGAGGACGGTCACCGGGCCCAGCAGGTTGGCGTCGGCCACCGGAGACTTCCCGGCCTCGCAGGTCGCCGTGGAGGTGACCTCCCGCACCTCGATCACCGACAGCCGCGGCAGGCCGGGGACGTGGAGCCGGGCGTGGGCCAGCGTCGTGGAGCCCTCGCTCTTCTCGGCGGTGGCCGTCGCCCTGGCCTCGGCGACGTCGGCGCGCAGGACGCTGAAGGGCTTTCCGCCGTCGACGCCGTCCAGCCGGGCGGTGAGCGCGGTCCTCTCGGCACTCTCGGGTGCCTGCACCTCGTTGAGGGTGACCGCGAGCGGGACGTTCACGGTCTTGTTGAGCAGGGAGACGTCGAGCCCGGTGCGCAGCACGGTGGCGCTCGCGCGGCCGTGGTCGCCGGTCGCGTGGGCGGATCCCGCGCCGGCCAGGGCCGCGGGACCGGCGGCCAGGGCGGTGGCCGCCGCGACGGTGGCGAGACGGCGTGCGGGCATGCGGAAGGTGTTGCCGTTCAAGGTGGTGGGACCCCCAGTGAGACATGCGTGCGGGGCACGCATGAGCGACGTGCTTGGGACCCGGACAGAATGTCCCCGCATCCGCCGAACGGTCAGCGAACTCGGGGCACTTCACCCCTTCGTGGGGTTTTGGTGAAGCTTTTCGAATCCACTTCGCATCACCCCGCACAGGCGTTCCCCGCCTTCACTCCTGGCGGCTAACCGACGACCCGCCCGTTGAGCACCACCCGGCGCGGAGCGGTGAGCACGCGCACGTCCGCGCGCGGGTCCTGTTCGTACACCACCAGGTCCGCCGGTGCGCCCTCGTCCAGCCCCGGACGGCCGAGCCAGCGCCGGGCGGCCCAGGTCGTCGCGGCGAGGGCCTCGACGGGCGGGATGCCTGCGGCGACCAGCTCCGCGACCTCGGCCCCGGCCAGTCCGTGGGCGAGGGCACCGCCGGCGTCGGTGCCGACGAAGACCGGGATCCCGGCGTCGTAGGCGCTCCGCACGGTGTCGTAGCGGCGTTCGTGGAGCCGGCGCATGTGGGCCGACCAGCGCGGGAAGCGGGACTCGCCGCCGTCGGCCAGCGCGGGGAAGGTGGCGATGTTGACGAGGGTCGGCACGATGGCGACGCCCCGCTCGGCGAAGAGCGGGATCGTGTCGTCCGTCAGTCCCGTGGCGTGCTCGACGCAGTCGATGCCGACCTCGACCAGGTCGCGCAGGGAGTCCTCGGCGAAGCAGTGCGCGGTGACACGGGCGCCCAGGCGGTGGGCCTCCGCGATGGCCGCCTCCACGGCGCCGCGCGGCCAGCAGGCCGACAGGTCGCCGAGGTCGCGGTCGATCCAGTCGCCGACCAGCTTCACCCAGCCGTCACCGCGGCGGGCCTCCTGGGCGACGTAGGCGACGAGGTCCTCGGGCTCGACCTCCCAGGCGTAGTTACGGATGTAGCGGCGGGTGCGGGCGATGTGCCGGCCGGCCCGGATGATCTTCGGGAGGTCCTCGCGGTCGTCGATCCAGCGGGTGTCGGAGGGCGAGCCCGCGTCGCGGATGAGCAGGGTGCCCGCCTCGCGGTCGGTCAGCGCCTGCTTCTCGGCGACGTCCGCGGGGACGGCCCCGTGCTGGTCGAGTCCGACGTGGCAGTGCGCGTCGACCAGGCCGGGCAGCGCCCAGCCCTCGACGGTGCGGATGTCGGCGGCGCCCGCGGGGCGGTCGTAGGAGATCCGCCCGTCGATCACCCACACCTCGTCCCGGACCTCCTCCGGTCCGACGAGCACCCGACCCTTCACGTGCAGCACCGCGCGATCGCTCATGTCCCGCACCCTAGACGGTGCCCGCACGGGTGTCCGGGGCCGGTCACCGGCCACCTCTCCGCACCGTCGCGCGGGCCCGCCGCTCGGTCGCGTACCCGGCCGCCACGGCGCCGCCGACGGCGGTGAGCGCCGAGACGGCGACGCCGGGATTGAGGTAGCCGGGGATGTCGGCGGAGTCGTAGCCGCCGCCGTCGGCGGTCTCGCAGCGCAGGCCGAGGGGCAGGTAGGAGGCGGAGTGGCCGACGACCGTCCCGGACAGCTCCGGGGACACGCCGGTGCGGCAGGGGCGCGGGGGCGAGGAGCCCGCACCGCCGTCCTCCGCCGCCATGACCGCGAGTCCGACGCAGAGCACGCCCCAGAGGTACAGCAGGGCGGCCGCGCCGCCCGCGACTCCGGCGACGACCCGGAAGGGCGCGCCCGGCCGGCGCGGCACGGGCTCCACGGCCACCGCGCCCGGGGCCGGGCGGCGGGGGTGGGCGCCGGCGCCCCGGCGGAGGACGGCGGCCGTGACCACCGCGACGAGGACCAGCAGCACGAGAGCGAGCACGGGGCCAAGTCCACCAGCCGAACGATCACCCGGCTGTGACGGAAGCCATGATTCCGGGCGTGGGGGTGTCGCAACGGAAGCCCTCCGGCGCGAGTGGCGGCGGGTGCCATGGTTACTCTCGACTCCGTGCGCGACGTACCCGCGTCCGTACGCGACGTACCCGCGCGACGTACCCGCGTCGCGCACCTGCCGTTACCGAAGAGAGCACCGCCGTGACCCATCCCTTCCTGGACCTCCCCCCGCTGAGCGCCGGCCGTTTCGCCGCGATCGAGGACCGGGTCGCGCGCCTGCTCGGCACCGGGCAGGACGTGGTGGTCATGCAGGGCGAGGCGCTGCTGCCGCTGGAGGGCGCGATCCGCGCCGCCGCGGGTCCCGGCACCGTCGCGCTGAACGTCGTCACGGGGCCGTACGGGCAGACCTTCGGGAACTGGCTGCGGGACTGCGGCGCGACCGTGCACGATCTCGCCGTGCCGTTCCACACGGCCGTCTCCGCCGGGCAGGTCGGCCGCGCCCTCGCCGAGCACCCGGAGACCGACTTCGTGTCCCTGGTGCACGCCGAGGCGGCGACCGGCAACACCAACCCGGTCGCGGAGATCGGCGAGGTGGTGCGGGCGCACGGCGCGCTGTTCTACCTGGACGCGGTGGCCTCCGTGGGCGCCGAGCCGGTGCTGCCGGACGCGTGGGGCGTGGACCTGTGCGTGATCGGCGCCCAGAAGGCGATGGGCGGCCCGGCCGGGGTGTCGGCGGTGTCGGTGAGCGAGCGGGCCTGGGCGCGGATGGCGGCGAACCCGAACGCGCCGCGGCATTCGTACCTGTCGCTCCTGGACTGGAAGGAGCGCTGGATCGACGGCGGGCGCAAGGCGCTGCTGCACGCCCCGGCGCAGCTGGAGATGCTCGCGCTCGAGGCGTGCGTCGAGCGCATCGAGGCGGAGGGCCCGCGGACGGTGATGGCGCGGCACGCCTCCGCCGCGGCGGCCACCCGGGCCGGGGCGCTCGCGCTGGGCGGCCTGGAGCCGTACGTGTACGAGGCGAAGGACGCGGCGCCGGTCGCGACGACGCTGCGCACGCCGTCGGACGTCGACGCGTCCGCGCTGGTGGCCCGCGCCCTGGAGTCCGACCCGGCGCTGCCGCTGGCCGCGGGCGGGGGCGCGCTGGCGGGCGAGATGATCCGGGTCAACCACTACGGTCCGGACGCGACGCGCGGGGCCGTGCGGGGCTGTCTGACGGCACTGGGTGCCGCGCTGGCCGAGCGGGGACTGAAGGCCGATCCGGAGGCGGCCCGGCGGGCCGTCGAGGAGGCGTGGGAGCGGCCGACCGGAACCGGCCCTTCGGAAGGATGAATTCGAGGGAATTCCCGATGCTCACACAAGCAGAATTAAGGAATTCCACTCAGCGCAGCTTCCCGTATTCTTCTGCCCGCTTTCCCTGGACCTAAACACAACAATTTCACGATCACCGATCTTCACATTTCGGACACGTCTCGCACGGGTTACGTGATTGTGACCCGATACACATGCTGCCCGCTTTGCGGCTTGTATCCCCCACGAATCGCCTCATAACGCCGCCGCCTCGCGCGGAAGCACGCGCCCGCGTGATAACACACGAGGCCTCCATTCGTAACCCCGTCCGGCGATGCAATTTCAATTTTCCCTGGGTAAATTCAATTTGCATGACTGCCGCGCAAGCAGACCTGCAAATCGATCGTCCGAGAGTGGCCGACGGCGCCGCCCTGTGGCGGATAGCAAGGGATTCCAAGGTCCTCGACCTCAACTCCTCCTACAGCTATCTGCTCTGGTGCCGGGACTTCGCCGCCACGTCGGCCGTCGCCCGCGACGAGAGCGGTGAGCCGGTCGGCTTCGTCACCGGATACGTACGACCCGACCGGCCGGACACCCTGCTCGTGTGGCAGGTGGCGGTGGACGAGGCGTACCGCGGGCGCCGGCTCGCCGCCTCCCTGCTCGACGGGCTGGCCGAGCGGACCGTCGCGGAACGTGGGCTGACCGCCCTGGAGACCACCATCTCCCCCGACAACACCGCCTCCCAGCGGCTGTTCACCTCGTTCGCCGAGCGCCGCGGCGCTCGGGTGGAGCGCGAGGTGCTGTTCGACACCGACGTGTTCCCCGACGGACCGCACGAGCCCGAGGTCCTGTACCGCATAGGCCCGCTGTCCGCCGGCGGCTGACCGGCCGGCCGTCCGGACGGCCCGGCACCCCGTGCCAGTCCGGCCCCACAGACTTCCCGGCGGACCGCACCGGTCCCCGGATCCGTACGACCTTCCTCTCCCACCCTCACCCCACGAGGAGCGATTCGTCGTGACCATCACCCAGCCCGACCTCAGCGTCTTCGAGACCGTCGAGTCCGAGGTGCGCAGCTACTGCCGCGGCTGGCCCACCGTCTTCGACCGTGCGGTCGGCAGCCGCATGTACGACGAGGACGGCCACGAGTACCTCGACTTCTTCGCCGGAGCGGGCTCGCTCAACTACGGGCACAACAACGCCGTCCTGAAACGCGCGCTGATCGACTACCTGGAGCGGGACGGCGTCACGCACGGGCTCGACATGTCGACGACCGCCAAGCGCCGCTTCCTGGAGACGTTCCAGAACACCGTCCTGCGTCCCCGCGACCTGCCGTACAAGGTCATGTTCCCGGGCCCGACGGGCACCAACGCCGTGGAGTCCGCGCTGAAGCTCGCGCGCAAGGTGAAGGGGCGCGAGTCGATCGTGTCCTTCACCAACGCCTTCCACGGCATGTCGCTGGGCTCGCTCGCCGTGACCGGCAACGCCTTCAAGCGGGCCGGCGCCGGCATCCCGCTGGTGCACGGCACGCCCATGCCGTTCGACAACTACTTCGACGGGACCGTCGAGGACTTCATCTGGTTCGAGCGGCTGCTCGAGGACCAGGGCTCCGGCCTGAACAAGCCGGCCGCGGTGATCGTCGAGACCGTGCAGGGCGAGGGCGGCATCAACGTCGCCCGTGCCGAGTGGCTGCGCGCCCTGGCCGACCTGTGCGAACGCCAGGACATGCTGCTCATCGTCGACGACATCCAGATGGGCTGCGGCCGTACCGGCGCCTTCTTCTCCTTCGAGGAGGCGGGCATCACGCCGGACATCGTCACCGTCTCCAAGTCGATCAGCGGCTACGGCCTGCCGATGGCGCTGACCCTGTTCAAGCCCGAGCTGGACGTCTGGGAGCCGGGCGAGCACAACGGCACCTTCCGCGGCAACAACCCGGCCTTCGTCACGGCGACCGCCACGCTGGAGGCGTACTGGGCCGACGGGTCGGCGATGGAGAAGCAGACCCGCAAGCGCGGCGAGCAGGTCGAGCAGCACATGATCGCCATCACCGAGGAGAACCTCGCCGACGTCAAGGAGTACCGGGGCCGCGGCCTGGTGTGGGGCCTGGAGTTCCACGACAAGGGCCGCGCGGGGCGCGTCGCCAAGCGCGCCTTCGAGCTCGGGCTGCTCATCGAGACGTCCGGCCCCGAGAGCGAGGTCGTCAAGCTGCTGCCGGCGCTCACCATCACGCCGGACGAGCTGGACGAGGGCATGAAGACCCTCGCCCGCGCCGTGCGCGAAACGGCCTGACCCGCACGGCACCACCCATACTCCCGGCGTCCTCGGCCCGCGAGGCCGAGGACGCCGGGGCACCTTGCACACCCTTCACCTAGGAGGCATCGCAACACCGTGATCGTCCGTTCGTTCAAGGAGTTCGAAGGCACCGACCGGCACGTGAAGAGCGCGTCCGGCACCTGGGAAAGCACCCGGATCGTCCTCGCCAAGGAGAAGGTCGGCTTCTCCGTGCACGAGACGATCCTGTACGCGGGTACGGAGACGTCGATGTGGTATGCGAACCACATCGAGGCCGTCGTCTGCACCAAGGGCGACGCCGAGTTGACCGACCGCGAGACGGGGAAGACGTACCACATCACGCCGGGCACGATGTATCTCCTCGACGGCCACGAGCGGCACACGCTCAAGGTCAAGGAGGACTTCCACTGCATCTGTGTCTTCAACCCGCCCGTCACCGGACGGGAGGATCACGACGAGAACGGCGTCTACCCGCTGCTCACCGAGGAGGTGTGAGTCACCGTGACCACGACCACGAACGTCACCGATCTCTATCCCACCCGCGGCGCCACCGAGGTGGCTACTCCCCGGCAGGACCCGGTGGTCTGGGGCTCCCCGGACACGCCCGGCCCCGTCTCTGCGGGTGACCTCCAGTCCCTGGACCGCGACGGCTTCCTCGCCATCGACCAGCTGATCGCACCGGACGAGGTCGCCGAGTACCAGCGCGAGCTGGAGCGGCTCACCACCGACCCGGCCATCCGCGCGGACGAGCGCTCGATCGTCGAGCCGCAGTCCAAGGAGATCCGGTCGGTCTTCGAGGTGCACAAGATCAGTGAGGTCTTCGCCAGGCTGGTGCGCGACGAGCGCGTGGTCGGCCGGGCCCGGCAGATCCTCGGCTCGGACGTCTACGTCCACCAGTCGCGGATCAACGTCAAGCCCGGCTTCGGGGCCAGCGGCTTCTACTGGCACTCGGACTTCGAGACCTGGCACGCCGAGGACGGCCTGCCCAACATGCGCACGATCTCGGTCTCGATCGCGCTCACCGAGAACTACGACACCAACGGCGGTCTGATGATCATGCCGGGGTCGCACAAGACGTTCCTCGGGTGCGCGGGGGCCACGCCGAAGGACAACTACAAGAAGTCCCTGCAGATGCAGGACGCGGGGACGCCGTCCGACGAGGGGCTGACGAAGATGGCCTCCGAGTACGGCATCAAGCTGTTCACCGGCAAGGCCGGCTCGGCGACCTGGTTCGACTGCAACTGCATGCACGGCTCGGGCGACAACATCACGCCCTTCCCGCGCAGCAACGTGTTCATCGTGTTCAACAGCGTGGAGAACACGGCCGTGGAGCCGTTCGCGGCTCCGATCCGGCGGCCGGACTTCATCGGCGCGCGGGACTTCACCCCGGTGAAGTGACCCGCATCTGATCTCGGGCAGGGGCCTTTTCCTGTGGGACGGGAGGCCCCTGCCCGATGCTGTTCCGGACCCGGACCCGGACCCCGTAGCCGGTGCCGGTGGGGCCGGTTCAGCCCGCCAGCACGTTCAGCAGCCGGTCCACGTCGGCCTCGGTGTTGTACACGTGGAAGGCGGCCCGCAGGTTCCCCGCCCGGTCGGACACCTGGACGCCGGCCCCGCCCAGCCCGCCCTGCCGGTGGCCGAGCCCCGGCACGGACACGATCGCGGAGCCCGGCGCGGGCACCGGCTCGTGCCCCAGCGAACCCACCCCCGCGCGGAACCGGTCGGCGAGCGCGGTGTCGTGGGCGTACACGGCGTCGACGCCCAGCTCCTCGATCAGGGCCAGGGAGTGCCGGGCACCGGTGTACGAGAACAGAGCGGGAGACTCGTCGAACCGCCGGGCGGAGTGCGCGTACTCCTCGACGGGTCCGTAGCAGCTGTCCCAGGGGTGCTCGCCGGTCGCCCACCCGGCGAACAGCGGTGTCAGCCCGGCCGCCGCGCCCAGGTCCTCCGGTACGACGAGGAAGGCGACACCGCGCGGGCAGAGCACCCACTTGTAGCCGACGGCGGTCACGAAGTCGAAGTCGTCCGCGGCCGTCGGCAGCCAGCCGTTCGCCTGGGAGGCGTCGATCAGTGTCCGTGCCCCGTGCGCCCGGGCGGCCCCCCGCAGCGCGGCGAGGTCAGCGATCCGCCCGTCGGCGGACTGCACGGAGCTGACCGCCACGAGCGCGGTGTCCGGGCCCACCGACTCGGCGATCCGCTCCAGCGGCACACTGCGCACCTTGAGATCGCCGCGCGCGTACAGGGGGTTCACCAGGGAGCTGAAGTCGGCCTCGGCGGTGAGGACTTCGGCTCCCGGGGGCAGCGACGCGGCGACGAGCCCGCTGAACGTGGCGACCGACGCACCGATCGCGACCCGGGTCACGGGCACCCCCGCGAGGCGGGCGTACGCGGCCCGGGCCGCCTCGACGTCGGCGAACATGTCGAGCGGCTGCCCGTCCGCCGCGGTGGCGGCCGCGTCACGCATCGCGACGAGGGTCCGGACGGGGAGCAGGCCGGTGCTGGCGGTGTTCAGATACGTGGTCTTCGGGGCGAACTCGGTACGGACGAGGTTCTCGAAGCTCTCCATGGCACCACTGTGCGGCCCCGTGACCTCCCCGTCCATCGCGTATTTCTACGCGGTTTCTCCAAGCATCGCTTATGAACAGGCCCTCACCTGCGGTTTCCGTCGGCCCTTCAGCCCTGGGGCACCGCGCACCCGTCCGGGCCGCAGGCCTCGCCGCCCCCGTCGACGATCGGCTTCAGCGGCGTGCGCTCGCCCCAGGCCTGGGTCAGCGCCTGGGCGAAGACCTCGGCGGGCTGGGCGCCCGAGACGCCGTAGGCCCGGTCGAGCACGAAGAACGGCACCCCGGTGGCCCCGAGCCGGTCGGCCTCGCGCTCGTCGGCGCGCACCTCGTCGGCGTAGGCGCCGGGATCGGCGAGCACCGCGCGGGCCTCCCCGGCGTCGAGTCCGGCACCGACGGCCAGCTCCACCAGGCGCTCGTCGTCGTTGAACACGGAGCGCTCGTCGGCGAAGTTCCCCCGGTAGAAGGCGTCGAGCAGTGCCTCGTGCCGTCCGCGCTCCCTGGCGAGGTGCAGCAGCCGGTGCATGTCGAAGGTGCTGCCGTGGTCGCGGTCCCGGGTGCGGTAGTCCAGGCCCTCGGCGGCGGCCTGCGCGCCGAGGTTGTCCTCACCGGCCTGTGCCTGGGCCTCGCTCATGCCGTACTTGGCGGTGAGCATGGTCAGCACCGGCTGTACGTCGTCCTTGGCCCGCCCGGGGTCCAGCTCGAACGAACGGTGGACCACCTCGACCCCGTCCCGGTGCGGGAAGGCCGCGAGCGCCTTCTCGAAGCGGGCCTTGCCCACGTAGCACCAGGGGCAGGCGATGTCGCTCCAGATCTCGACGCGCATGTCTCGGCTCTTCTCCAGGTCGTACGAAGGCGGAGACCCTCTCCGCTCTATACGTGAACCTTCAACCAGCCGGTCCCATTCCCGCCCTCAGCCGCCGTCCCGCAGATCCGCGGGCCAGCCCGGCCGGAACTCCAGGCGGTCGTACGTCACCGTGCACCCCTCACCGGTCGGCGCCTGCGCCAGGAAGCCGACCAGGGCCGCGCCGGTCTCCTCCTCGTCGCCCAGCGTGAAGAGCCGCACGAAGGTCCAGCGCTCGCCGTCGGGGGAGGCGTGGAAGGCGAAGGCCCGTCCGCTGCGGCTGACCCGGAACCAGACGGAGTTCCCCTGCACCGTGAAGGAGTTGCAGTCGTCGGAGTGCCCCCGGGTGACCACCGTGCAGACGGTGGGCACGTCCGGGGAGTACTCCAGGCACAGCTTGGCCCAGGCCCGCTCCCCCACGTGCACGTAGAGCACCCCGGCGTCGAAGGCACCGCGGAACCCGACGGACACACGGGCGATCAGCTGGAAGTCCCCGTCGGGCACCCCCAGCAACCGCGGCGCGTCGGACACGGACGCCAGCGACTCCCCGGTCGGCGGCACGAACCGGTCCTGCCGGGACCCGGCCACACCGGTGAGCACGCCGTCCGCGTAGGACCAGTCGCCGTCGGGGCCGTAGGGGCGGAGAGTGAAGGGCAGTTCGGGGAGGTCGAGATTCATGGACCGATCATCCCAGGCGCAGGGAAACACCTTGAGGGGCGCGGGGAACTGCGCGACCGGCCACGACGGCGCAGCACTCCGCACACGACCCCACGCCCCGCGGCGCTACCGCTCAAGAACCCCGTTGAACCGCCTCGGCAGCCCGAGTGCGTTCTCGTCCCGCAACTCCACCGGCAGCAACGCCTCGGGCACCCCCTGATAAGCCACCGGCCGCAGCCACCGCTCGATGGCCGTGCCCCCCACCGACGTGGACGTCGAAGTGGTCGCCGGGTAAGGCCCCCCGTGCTGCTGAGCCGCCGCCACGGCGACCCCCGTCGGCCAGCCGTTGACCAGCACCCGCCCCGCCAACGGCGTCACCTCGGCGAGGAGCGCCGCGCCGGCGCCCTCCCCCGCCACCTCCTCGGCGGAGAGCTGCACGGTCGCCGTGAGGTTCCCCGGCAGCCGCGACAGCACCCCCCTCACCTCGCCCTCGTCCTGATAGCGGGCCACCACGGTGACCGGCCCGAAGCACTCCTCAAGGAGGAGGTCGTGTGCGCCCTCCGCCGCCAGCCGCGCCGCCGGCACCGTGAGGAACCCGGCGCTGACGGTGTGCTCGCCGCCCGCGCCCGGCGTCACCGGGGAGTCGACGTCGGGCAGCGCGGCGCGCTCGGCGACGCCCGCGACGAAGTTGTCCCGCATGCGGTGGTCGAGGAGGACACCGGCGTCGGTGGCGCTGACCGCGTCGGTGAGGGACTTGACCAGGCCGTCACCGGCGTCGCCCGCCGGCACGAGCACCAGGCCGGGCTTGACGCAGAACTGCCCGACGCCCAGCGTCATGGAACCGGCCAGCCCCGCGCCGATCGCCTCCGCCCGCTCCACGGCCGCCGCCTCGGTGACGACGACCGGGTTCAGCGAGCCCAGTTCGCCGTGGAAGGGGATCGGCACCGGACGGGCCGCCGCCGCGTCGAACAGCGCCCGGCCACCGCGCACGGAGCCCGTGAAGCCTGCCGCGGCGACCAGCGGGTGCCCGATCAGCTCGACGCCCGCCTCGAAGCCGTGCACGAGGCCGAGGACCCCGTCCGGGATGTCGTGGCGGGCCGCGGCCCGGCGCAGCACCTTGGCGACCAGCTCGGACAGGGCCGGGTGGTCGGGGTGGGCCTTGACGACGACCGGGCAGCCGGCCGCGAGGGCGCTCGCGGTGTCGCCGCCGGGGACGGAGAAGGCGAAGGGGAAGTTGGAGGCCGAGTAGACGGCGACGACGCCGAGCGGCACCTTGTAGCGGCGCAGGTCCGGGATGGGCGGGGTGGCGGTGTCGTCGGGGTGGTTGACGACCACCCCGAGGAACTCGCCCTCGTCGACGATGTCGGCGAAGGCCCGCAGCTGGTAGCAGGTGCGGGCGAGTTCGCCGGTGAGCCGGACCGGGCCCAGCGCGGTCTCCGCGTCGGCGACCTCGACGAGGGTGCTCTCGGCCGCCTTCAGCTCGTCGGCGGCGCTCCGCAGGAAGGCCGCGCGGACGGTGCGGTCGACGAGGGCCTGACGGGCGGCGTGCGCGGCGCGGACGGTGGCGTCCACCTCCTGGGCCGTGGCTTCCACGGCGACCTGTTCACGCTGCTTCCCGGTACGGGGGTCGACACTCCAGACTGGTGCTGCTGCCACCGCGGGTCCCTCCACGTGCTCTGCACAGAAGTCGTTCGATATACTGAACGCTGTCTCTACTGATGAATATGCTGTTCGAGACTATTTCCCGTCGAACGAAGGGGTCAAGGGCGATGTCGGCTGTCGAGACGGGGGGCGGAGCGCAGGTCAAGTCCGCGGTGCGGACGGTTGAACTGCTCGAGTACTTCGCCGGACGCCCCGGTATGCACTCCCTCGCGTCGGTCCAGGAGGCCGTCGGCTACCCCAAGTCCAGCCTGTACATGCTGCTGCGCACACTGGTGGAGCTCGGCTGGGTGGAGACGGACGCCACGGGCACGCGGTACGGCATCGGCGTACGGGCTCTGCTGGTCGGCACCTCGTACATCGACGGCGACGAGGTGGTGGCGGCGGCCCGGCCGACACTGGACCGGCTCTCGGACGACACGACGGAGACCATCCACCTCGCCCGCCTGGACGGCACGAACGTCGTCTACCTGGCCACCCGCCAGTCCCAGCACTACCTGCGGCCGTTCACCCGGGTCGGCCGCCGGCTGCCCGCGCACTCGACCTCGCTGGGCAAGGCCCTGCTGAGCACGTACAGCGACGAGCAGGTGCGCAAGATGCTCCCCGAGACGCTGCCCGCGCTCACCGAGCACACCATCACCGACCGGGAGAAGCTCATCGAGGAGCTGCGCCAGGTGCGGGAGCAGGGCTTCGCCGTGGACCGCGAGGAGAACACCCTGGGGCTGCGCTGCTTCGGCGTGGCGGTGCCCTACCGCACCCCCGCGCGGGACGCGATCAGCTGCTCGGTGCCGGTGGCCCGGCTGACGCCCGCGCACGAACAGATGGTGAAGGACGCGTTGTTCGACGCCCGGGACCGGCTGACACTGGCCACGCGTAGGCTCTGATCCATGCACATCGCACTGCGCGAGGTTCACGACAGCGATCTGCCCGTCTTCTTCCGGCAGATGAACGATCCGGAAGCCCTCCGGATGGCGGCCTTCACCCCGAAGGACCCCGCGGACTGGGACCGGTTCGCGGCGCACTGGCGAAAGATCCGGGCCTCCCGGGACGTCGTGCGGACCATCCTCGGGGACGGTGACGTCATCGGCAGCACCGCGGTGTACGGGGAGCCTGGCGAACGCGAGGTGACGTACTGGGTCGACCGGGCGTACTGGGGGCAGGGTGTGGCCACGGCCGCGCTGCGGGCCCTGCTCGCCGAGGTCGAGGACCGCCCGCTGTACGCGCGCGCGGCGGCCGACAACGCGGGGTCGCGGCGCGTGCTGGAGAAGTGCGGCTTCGTGACCAGCGCGCGGGCGCGGGGGTTCGCGGCGGCCCGCGGCGAGGAGATCGACGAGGTCGTCCTGCACCTCGCGGGATGAGGCACTGAGGTTCCGCCTCCGCCGCGCGGCGGAGGCGGATCGTCGGTGCGCAGGACGTGCCGGGGGCGGGCGCGCGGGAGCGTGGACGCATGACACCGACGCCGACGCCGACGCCCACCACCACCGCCGCCCGGTCGGCCCCGTTCTCCCCGGTCCCGGCCACGGGCCCCGGGCCCGCCCGTGGCCGCCGGCTGCTGCGGGCGGTCGCCGTCGTGGCCTGTCTCCCGTACCTCGTGCTCAAGGCCGCCTGGATCGGCGGGAGTCACGTCGGCATTCCGCGGGGCAGCACGCTGCTCGACCACCGGGTGACGATGGTCGTCGCCAACGGCGTCTCCGTACTGCTGGACAGCTGTGTCGTCGTGCTAGCCCTGGTGCTGACCCGGCCCCGGGGGCGCCGGGTGCCCGCGTGGTCGCTGGCGTTCCCGGTGTGGGTCGCCACCGGGCTGCTCGCGCCGATCATGGCCGGGTTCCCGCTGCAGCTCCTCGCGCGGGCGTTCACCGGCGGGGGCGCCACGGCCTCCGACCCGCGCCCGGACCCCTTCCTGCACGAGTGGGTCTTCGGGGTCGTGTACGGCGGGTTCATCGTGCAGGGTCTCGCCCTGGGCGCCCTGTTCGTGCTGTACGCCCGGGACCGCTGGGGGCACCTGTGGCGCGGGCGGACGGGGGACCTGCCGTCCGCCGTCTCCGGGAGGATCCCGAGGGCCGCCGTCGCCGTGGCCGCCGTGCTCGCGCTGTTCCCGTTCGCCGTCCGGCTGCTGTGGGCCTGCGGCGCCACCGCCGGGCTCGACGCGGACCGGGCGGCGGACCGCACCAGCGACTTCCACGTTATCGAGGGGCTGTACGTCGTCCTCCTCGTCCTGGCCGTCACCGCCGGTGTGCTGCTCGCGTTCCGCCGCGCGCGTGCCCTGCCGGTCGCCGTGCCCCTCGCCACGGCCTGGGTCTGCTCCGGTGCCGTGGCCTGCTGGGGCGGCTGGATGCTCCTCGCCTCGCTGCTCGGGCCGGGCGAACGGGCCGAGGGCTCTTCGCGGTTGTCGATCCTCACCTACGCTGCCCAGATGACCGTCGGCCTCCTCCTCGCCGCAGTCGGCGCCCACTTCCTCACCCGGCGGTCGGCCGCCGCCCGCACCCGGCCGTGACCGCGCTCGCACGGTTGCTGTTCGGGCGGCGGGCGCGCCTGAGGTGGATCCACCTGATCCTCGGCGGCGCGCTCGCCATGCCGTACGTCCTCGTCGGCTCCGTCGTCGTCGGCCCGGTCGCCGGGGACGCGAACGTCTTCGGCTCGCTCCCGCTGCAACTGGCTTCGTTCGCGCTCGGGTTGCCGCTCGCCGCCGTGACCTCGCTGTTCCCGCTGACCCGCCCGCTGGAGTCCGGGGTGGTGCGGTCGCTGTGCGGCGTCGAGGCGGACCGGCTCGCGTACGGCCCCGCCCGCTCGAAGGGCGAGAAGGGGCGCACGGCGGCCTGGTTCACCCTGCACCTGGGTGCCGGAGGGATCGTGGCGGGGATGTCGCTGGCGGTGCCGCCGTTCGCGGGCACGCTGATCGTCCTGCCCTTCGTGCCCGCCCTGCGCGACGACCGGATGGGGTTGCCCGGCTTCTTCCACCACGCCTGGGCACTCGTCCTGTCGCCGCTCGCGGGCGGCGCCATGCTGGCCGCGCTCGCCGGATGCGCCGCCGGCTGCGGGGCCCTGCTGGCCCGCTGGGCGCCGGCCCTGCTCGGCCCGTCCGCCGAGGACCGGGTGGCGGCGGCCGAGGCGCGCGCCGCCGACCTCGCCGTCCGCAACCGGCTCGCGCGTGAGCTGCACGACTCCGTCGGCCACGCGCTGAGCGCGGTCACCCTCCAGGCGAGCGCCGCCCGCCGGCTCCTGGACACCGACCCGGAGTTCGTCCGCGAGGCGCTGGCCGCGATCGAGGAGACCACCCGCCGCACGGTCGGCGAACTCGACGCCGTGCTGGGCGTCCTGCGCGACGGCGACGCGACCGGTGACGCCTGGGGTACCGCGCCCGCCCCGACGCTCGCCGCCGACCTCGACGGCCTGCTGCGCCGCACCCGCGCCGCCGGACTGCGCGTGGACGCCACCGTCGCCGACGTCGCCGCCGACCCGCGGGCGCTGCCGGCGCCGGTCTCCCGCGAGGCGTACCGCATCGTGCAGGAGGGGCTGAGCAACGCGCTCAGGCACGCGGGCGGGAAGGTCACCGTGGCGCTGCGCGTCGAGGCGCTGGACGGCCACCTGCGGATCACCGTCGAGAATCCGCTCGGTACGGCGGCCCCAGCACCGCGCCCCGGCGGCGGCCACGGCCTGCGCGGTGTCGCCGACCGGGCCCGGCTGCTGGGCGGCGCGACCGAGGCGGGCCCCGAGGGGCCGGTGTGGCGCCTCCACGTCAGACTGCCGTTGAAGGGAACCGCGTGACCCACCCGCCGATCCGGATCGTCCTCGCCGACGACGAGCGCATGGTCCGTACCGCCCTGCGCGCCATCCTGTCCGCCGAACCGGACCTGGAGGTCGTCGGCGAGGCCGCCACCGGTGCCGAGGCCGTCTCCGTGGTGCGCGAGGTCCGGCCGGACGTGGTGCTGATGGACGTCCGCATGCCCGAGGCCGACGGCATCCGCGCCACGGAGCAGATCCTGGCCACGCTCGCCGATCCGCCGCGCGTCGTCGTCGTGACCACCTTCGAGAACGACGCGTACGTCTACGACGCCCTGCGCGCCGGCGCCGCGGGTTTCCTGCTCAAGCGGGCCGACGCGGACACCCTGGTCCGGGCGGTGCGGCTGGTGGCGCACAGCGACACGCTGCTGTTCCCGTCGGCGGTGCGGACGCTGGCGGCCGAGCACGCGCGCGCGAACCCCGCGCCGCCCGCCTGGGCGGCGCGGCTCACCGAACGCGAGGGCGAGGTGCTGCGCCTGATGGCGACCGGACTGACCAACGCGGAGATCGCGGCCCGGCTGGGGGTGGGCCCTGCCACGGCGAAGACCCACGTGGCGGCGGTGCTGGCGAAGACCGGTGCCCGGGACCGCACCCAGGCGGTGATCCTGGCCTACGAGGCGGGCTTCATGAACGGCCGCTGAGAAGGATGAGAAAGATGAGAAAACGGGGCACACGGGAACGATCGCCTCCGGCCCGTTCGTCCTGTCAGCGGGATGAACGGGATGAACAAGACGATCAGGCGCGCGTCGGTCTTCACACTGCTCCTGGTGTTCGCTCTGCTGGTCAGGGCGACCTGGGTGCAGTTCTACGAGGGCCAGGCGCTCGCGGACGGCAAGGACAACCGGCGGGGCTCGATCGAGACGTACGCGGAGCCGCTCGGGAACATCGTCGTGGCCGGCCGGTCGGTCACCGGATCGGCGCCGACGGAGGGCGGCGACCTCGCCTACAAACGCACGTACGAGAACGGGAAGCTGTACGCGGCGGTGACGGGCTACGCCTCGCAGGCGTACGCGCCCACCCAGTTGGAGGGCATCTACCAGGACGTGCTCAACGGCACCGATCCGCGGCTGAAGACGGTGGTGGACACGGTCACCGGCACCCGGGCCGAGCCGGGCAACGTGGTGACGACGGTCGACCCGGACGTGCAGAAGGCCGGGTTCGAGGCGCTGGGCGACAAGAAGGGCGCCGCCGTCGCGATCGACCCGGAGACGGGCAGGATCCTCTCGGTCGTGTCGACCCCCTCGTACGACCCGACGTCGCTGACCGACGCCAACACCGCGGGTGAGGCCTGGAAGGAGCTCACCGGCGACCCGGACAAGCCGCTGACCAACCGCGCGCTGCGCCAGCCGCTGCCGCCGGGCTCGACGTTCAAGCTGGTGGTGGCGGCCGCCGCGCTGGAGAACGGGCTGTACGGCTCGGTGGACGAGAGGACCGACAGCCCGGACCCGTACACGCTGCCGGACACCTCGACGGACCTCAGCAACGAGAACCCGGACGCCCCCTGCGAGAACGCCACGATCCGCACCGCGTTGCAGTACTCGTGCAACAACGTCTTCGCCAAGATGGCCGTCGACCTCGGCCAGGACGAGCTGCGCGCCATGGCGGAGAAGTTCGGCTTCAACGACGAGACGCAGGACGTGCCGGTACGCGCCTGGACCAGCGTCTACCCGAAGGACATGGACCGTTCGTCGACGGCTCTGACGGGCATCGGCCAGTTCGACGTCACGGCGACCCCGCTGCAGATGGCGATGGTCTCCGCGGCCCTGGCCAACGGCGGCGAGCTGGTCTCCCCGCACATGGTGTCGCAGGTCACCGACAGCGGCGGCGACGTCCTGGAGGACCATACCGACGCGGACTCCAAGCGGATCGTCAGTTCCTCCACCGCCGACCAGCTGCGGTCGGCCATGGAGACCGTCGTCGAGGACGGCACGGGGTCCAACGCGCAGATCTCCGGCGCGACGGTGGGCGGCAAGACGGGCACGGCCCAGCACGGCGAGAACAACAGCAAGACGCCGTACGCCTGGTTCACGTCGTACGCCAGGTCCGGCTCCTCGGACAAGGAGGTCGCGGTGGCGGTCATCGTCGAGCAGTCCGACGCGGCGCGCGGCGAGGTCAGCGGCAACGGCCTGGCGGCCCCGGTCGCCAAGGCGATGATGGAGGCGGCGCTCAAGGGCTGACTTTCCGGGGGCCAAGCGGGTTCGGTCTGCCGTACGGTGTTCGGCATCCGGGAAGCCGCTGCGAGGAGAGTCCGCCGTGGGGACAGTCGTCGACGACGCCGCCGCCGCGGAGTTCCACGCCTTCTTCGAGCGCCACTACGCCGAACTGGCCCGGCTCGCACACCTGTTGACGGGCGAGCCGGACGCCGCCGACGACCTCGCGGCGGACGCCCTGCTGGCCCTGTGGCACCGCTGGGACCGGGTCCGCGCGGCCGACCACCCGGTGGCGTACGCGCGCGGGGTCGTCGCCAACCTCGCCCGCACCCGCGTCCGGGCCGCCGTGCGCGAGCGCCGACGCGTGGCCCTGTTCTGGTCGCAGCGCGCGGACCGGACGGAGGACCCCGACGTCGCGGGTGTGGTGGACGTCCAGGAGGCGCTGCGCCGGCTGCCGTTCCGCAAGCGGGCGTGCGTGGTGCTGCGGCACGCCTTCGACCTCTCGGAGAAGGACACCGCGCTCGCCCTGGGCGTCTCGGTGGGTACGGTCAAGAGCCAGACGTCGAAGGCGGTGGCCGAGCTCCAGCGGCTGCTCGGCACCCGGGCCGCTCCCCGCGCTCCCCGGCAGGTGCGCGCGGCGATCGCGCGCAGCGGTGAGGCGGCGGGAGGAACGCGATGACCGGACCGCGGCGGGACGGCGACGTGGACGGCGAACTGCGCGCCCGGCTGCACGAGGCGGCCGGGGCACACCGGCCCGACCGGGCCCGGATGCTGGCCCGGATCGAACACGGCAAGGCGGTCGGGGACCGCCGGCCGGCCCGCCGGCCGCTGCCGGGCTGGGTACGGGTGGCCGGTGCGACGGCGGCCGTGGCGGCCGTCCTGGTGGCCGGGGGCTACACGGTCGCCTCGGCGGTGCGGGACGACGCCGGCGTGCGGCGCCCGGTCGCCACCTCGCCCGGGTCGCGGGAGCCCGGAGCGCGGGAGCCCGGTCCGCTGCGGTCGAGCGGCGTGGTGGACCCGCACAGCAACGAGTTCTGGGCGCAGAGCAACGTCACGCTGCGCGTGGGCGCGCCCCTCACCGCGCTCACCGTCGAACTGCGGGTGGCGCAGACGGGATCGGTGACCTCGACCGGGGCGTGGCGGTCGCTGCCGGAGGGGGACTTCACGTTCACGGCCGACGAGCGGGACGGCTTCCTCGTCTACCGGTGGACGCTCAGGGAGGGCCGTACGGTCCCAGCGGGCGAGTGGGTCTTCGCCGGGCAGTACAACCACGAGCGCGGCGGCCGGGACGCGGGCGGCGACCGCTACTCGGCGACGGCCACCGCCGGGTCCGGCCGCCTCTCGGTGGCCGGCGGCTTCACGGCCGGCGGCTGAGCGGGCGACCGGCTACTCGACGAAGTACGTCGGGTTGGGCAGCTTGTACGTGCGGTCCGCGTAGCCGCCCTGGAGGTCGGAGTACTGGTCGCCGAAGTTGGCGACGATGTCGTACCCGAGGTCGCGTTCGATGTGCCGTCGGGTGCCCGCCTTGTACTGCACGGTGGTGCACTTCCAGGTGCCCGGGACGGCGCACTGGGCCAGGTAGGAGGGCGGGTTGGCCTTGTCCTTCAGGAAGATGTGGCCGGTGTCGAGGTTGACGTCGGAGCCGGCCTTCTTCAGGTTCTCGACGGCGGCGGTGCGCTGCTCCTCGCCGAGCCCCGAGTTGTAGAAGACCTCGACGCCCTTCTTCTCGGCGTACCGGGCCAGCTCGGGGCTGCCGGGGACGGCCGGGCGGTCGGCCCGGTCGACGTAGGCGGCCCAGGTGGCGCTGTCGTAGCCGTAGTTGTTCTTCTTCTCGTAGTCGAGGCTGAGGAGCAGCGTGTCGTCGATGTCGAAGACGACCGCTGGCCTGGTGTGATTGTGGTGCGCCGCGCGGGCCGCCCGGTCGATCTGCTTCTTCGCAGCGGCGTCGACGCGGGCCAGGTCGTGGGCGTACGGGCTGTCCGGGGAGGCCTGGTAGACGCCGTCGTCGTCGAGCGTGGTGCCGTAGTAGGCGTCGATGTCCTTGGCCAGCACCCCGATGTTGTACGGCTCGTGGGTGGAGTTCGCGGTCGACTGGCCGGCGGTGGCGGCGCCCGTGCCGTACAGGACGGTACCGGCGACGGCACAGGCGGCGGTGACGGTCGCGATGCGCAGTGGTTTATGCATGACACAGGTTTCTACGCGCGTCACCCGGGTGAGCGCGAGACCCGTGGCCGGATTCGCACCCCCGTATCTGGCAAAGATCGCGTCAAGCAGGTCAAGTGCCGGCCGCGCGGGGCCGGTCAGCGCCGTCCGCGGTTCGGCCGGTCGTAGGGTCGCCAGTCGCCGAGGTACGCCTCCCGGGTGTGCGCGGCCGCCTCGGCGCGGGTGAGCTGCGGCCGGTTCTCCGGGACGGTGGTCACGGCGCCGGGTCCGGTGTTGCGGTACTCGGCGAACCGCTGCTCCTGCCAGGGGTACTCGTCCCGCATGTCGGCGTACGGCGCCGCCGCGTCGATGCCCGCGCCGAGGTGGGTCTCGCGCACGGTGAGCATCGGGCGGGCATCGGGGTCGGAGCTGGGCACCCAGGGGCGGGCCAGCTTGTAGTAGCCGTCGGGGGCCTCGCTGCTGACGCGGCCGCGGGTCACCAGGTGGCCGCGCGGGTTGGCGCCCGCCGTGGACGGCGCGAACACGAAGCCGTACGGGGCCGCGTCGAGGTCGGGGCGGACCAGGGTGCGGAAGTGGCAGTGCTCGTACACCGCGGTCGCCCGGCCGAAGACGAAGTCGACGTCGCCCTCGACGTAGCAGCGCTCGTAGTACTGGCGGGCGAAGAGGCCGAGGTCGCGGGTGTCGGCGTAGAGGGTGTCCTGGTGGCCGAGGAAGCGGCAGTCGTGGAAGGCGGACCGGTCGCCCATGACCTTGATCGCGACCGCCTGGGTGCCGGTCCAGTCGGGCCGGTCGGCGCGCAGCCAGTCGTTGGCGAAGGTGATCGCGCGGGCGGTGAAGCCGTCGGCGCGCACGGTGGTGGTGGCCGACCCGCTGGTGCCGTAGGTGCCGGAGCCGTCCGGCTTGGGGGTGCCGGCCGCGTTGTCGTACACGAGGACGACGTCGCGCGGATCGCCGGAGGCGCCGATCCAGGTCGTCCCGGTGCGTCCGGTGTCGACGGAGACCGTCTCGCGGTAGGTGCCTGGGCCGAGGACGAGCGTCCAGCCGTCGCCCTCGGCGGCGTCGACGGCGGACTGGACGGAGGTGAAGTCGCCGCGCCCGTGCGGGTCGACGTACAGGGTCTGCGCCGTGCGGCGGTCGGCGGGTGAGCCGTACCGGCCGAAGGGGCGCGGGCGGGTGCCGGCGACGGCGGGGCCGGCGGCGAGGCCGAGGGCGGCGCCCGCCCCGGCGGTGGTCAGGAGGAAGCCTCTGCGGGAGGGGCCGGGTCGGTGCATACGGTGCTCCTTCGGGGCGGACGGGGTGGGCCGGGGCGGTGCGGGCGCCCCGGCCCGGATCGTGGCCGGCTGTCAGCGCAGGCGGCCGGCGCCCGCGCCGTGGTCGACGACGGAGGGGACCGCCTGGGCCGGGAGGACCTTGGTGCGCAGCGTCGGCTTCCAGCCCGCGCCTGAGCGGAGGGTGGCGTCCGGGTTCTCGGCGTTGTGGGCGGCGATCAGGTCGACGGTGCGGCCGTTGACGCGGTTGTGGGCGGCGGTGAGCGGCGAGTCGTTCCACCGCTTGAGCACCTTCGCGGAGCCGACGCCGGCCGGCAGGGTGAAGGCGTTGTGCTCGGCGACCAGGGCGGACTCCTTGCCGACGCCGAAGCTGTAGCCGTAGTCGTCGCCGGCCACGAAGTGGTTGTTGTAGACGTCGACCTGCCCGAACCGCACCCGGGGCGCGCGCTCGACGAGGCCCGCGAACAGGTTGTGGTGGAAGGTCGCCTTCAGATGGCCGCGGTCGACGGCGGCGGTGGACTCGCTGTCGCTGTTGCCGATCAGGATGGTCTTGTCGTGCTCGGTGAAGACGTTCCAGGACGCGGTGACGTGGTCGGCGCCCTTGACGATGTCCAGCTGGCCGTCGTGCTGCTGGTAGAGCATGCCGAAGTAGGTGGGCGCCGCGCTGTCGGGGTGCTCGCCGTCGGTGAAGGTGTTGTGGTCCAGCCAGACGTGCGTCGACCCGTACACGACGGCGCTGTCGTACTCGGAGTTCCAGTTGCCCTGGTCCCCGTCGGTGGGGTCCCACTGCGGGAAGCAGTCGACGGGGCTCTCGAAGGCCAGGTTGCGGACGATGACGTTGTCCACGTCCTTGATCTGGAGGCTGGCGCCCTTGAGCGCGGCGCCACGGCCGACGCCGATGATGGTGGTGTTGGACGGGACGTTCGCCTTGATGGACCGGTCCTGCTGTGCGGCGGAGGCGCGGCGCAGGCCCTCGGGGCTGTCGTCGGGCTCGGCGCTCAGGTCGGTCTCCCTGCCCCAGTTCTCGGGCGAGTACTTCTCCAGGTAGGCGTCGAAGTCGTAGCCGGGCGCGGCGAAGGCGTCGCAGCCCTCCGACACGGCGTCGACGGTGCCCTCGACCTTGACGATCCGCGGCGCGGTGCCGTCGGCGGCGAGGGCGGCCCGGAACTCGTCCCAGGTGGAGACGGTGTACACGTGCTCGGCGTCGGCGGCGGCCCCGCCGGTGGTGCCGGTCCCCTGCGAGGCCCAGCCGTCGTTCGCGGGCAGCGTCTGCCGGGCGGTGTCGCGGGGGTGGTGGTGACCCGGGCGGGCCTCGGCCGTGGCGGCGGTCAGGCTCAGCACGAGGGCGGTGCAGCCGACGAGCGCGGCGACTCTGCTGGTGGCATGCCCATGCCATTCATAGGTGCTCATGGTGCGGTTCTCCCTGGTTCTCGGGGTCGGTGGGGTGTTACACGGTGGCCGGAGGTTCCGGCCATCTGATCCAGGACTCGGGGATCTCCTCGTCCAGCCGGCGCACGTCCCGGTGCGCCGACACCCGCCCGCGCAGCAGTTCCCGGGCGACGAGCCGGGCGACCGCGATCGCGCCCGGCGGGTTGAAGTGGGTGTTGTCCTGCTCGGTGGCGGTCCAGTTGAAGTACGCCTTGGTCGCCTCGACGCCGAGCCGCTGCCACAGCGCGAGCGACAGCGCCTGTACGTCGAGCAGCGCCACGCCCTCCCGCCGCGCGAGCGCCCGCATCGCCGCCGGGTACTCCCCGTGGCTCGGCACGGCGTTCCCCTCCACGTCGAACCGCCGCCGCTCCACGGGCGTGGCCAGCACCGGCCGCGCCCCGCGGGCCCGCGCGCCGTCGACATACAGCCGCAGGCAGTCCTGGTACGTCGTCCAGGGCTCGGTGTAACGGGCGGGATCCTCGCTCTTCTCGTCGTTGTGCGCGAACTGGATCAGCAGCAGGTCGCCGGGCCGGACCGCGCCGAGGACGACGTCGAGCCGTCCCTCGTCGACGAAGCTCTTGGAACTCCGCCCGTTCACCGCGTGGTTGGCGACGCGAAGGCCCTCGCGGAGGAAGAAGGGCAACGCCATGCCCCACCCCGTCTCGGGAGCGGCGTCGGAGTACTTCTGCGCGGCGGTGGAGTCCCCGGCGACGAAGAGGGTGCGGGGACGGTGGCGGCCGCCGGCCTGGGCGATGCCGGTGGCCGCGAACGCCAGGGGAATGGAGGCAACGGCGGCTGAGGTGACTTGCCTTCGGCTGAGTGACACGCCGGTCTGCCTTTCAGAAGGGATGGGACAGTCCCCCAGGGGCGCGGGGAACTGCACGATCAACCACAGGCGGCCCGCAGCCCGCGACGAACCACGGACCACCCACGGCGAAACCCGGGAACCGAACGACTAGCCCATCTGCTCCGTCCACTCGGCCTGCGCCTCGTTCAGCTTCTCGGCCAGCCCGTCCAGGAAGTCCTTCGCGCTCATGTCGCCCAGCAGCACCTTCTGGAACCCCGGCTCGCTCTCCGACTTGGACACCGTGTTCCAGTCCGGCAGGTAGTACGGCAGCTGGACGATGGTCGTCGACCCGTCGTTCAGCGCCTGCGCCGCGAGCTTCGTCGGCTCGGCCTTCCGGATCCACGCGTCGTTCGCCGCCTCGGTGCTGGACGGCACCTGTCCGGCCGACTCGTTGAACTTCGAGTTCTGCTCCTTGGACGTGGCGAACTCGATGAACTTCCAGGCGGCCTCCTTGTTCTTCGAGCTCTTGAACATGCCGAGCCCGTCGACCGGGTTGGACACCTGGACCCGCTTGCCGGAGGCGCCGACCGGCTGCGGAATGCCGCGGAACTTGTCGACGCCGAGCGCCTTCACGTGGTCCTGGTAGGAGCCGAGGTTGTGGTTGACCATGCCGATGGTGCCGGTGTCCCACTGGGCGACCATCTTGGCGAAGTCGTTGTTGACGTCGGCGGCCGGCGTGACCTTCTTGTAGAGGGCGGCGTACTTCTCCAACGCCTCGACGTTCTTGGGGTCGTTGACGGTGGTCTTCTTCTTGTCGGCGTCCCAGAACGAGGTGATGCCGGACTGCCCGTACATCGCGTCGAACGCCTGGGCGATGGAGCCGGAGCCGCCGCGGATGGTGTAGCCGAACTCGTTCTTGCCCGCGTCGGTCAGCTTCTCGGCGGCGGCGTAGAACTTGTCCCACGTCGTCGGCGCGTCCAGCCCGGCCTTCTCGAACAGGTCGGTGCGGTAGTAGAGGACGCCGTTGTTGGCGGAGGTCGGCATCGAGTACAGGGTGCCGTCACCGCCGCCCGCGGCCTTCAGGGACTCGACCATGTCCTTGTTGAGCTTGTCGCTCAGGGAGGACTTGGCGAGCCGGTCGTCCAGCGGCTCCAGGGCACCCTGGGCGGAGAAGCCCGCGAGCATCGACGCCGTCACGCCGCCGACGTCCGGCAGGCCGCCGCCCTGGATGGCGGTGTCGACCTTGGACTGGTACTCGGTGGCGGCGATCCCGACGTACTCCACGTCGATGTCCGGGTTCGCCTTCTCGAAGTCGGCGATGATCTCCTTCCAGACGGCCGTACGGATACCGCCGTTGTTGTCCCAGAAGGTGATCTTCCCCTTGCCGCTGCCCTCGGCACCCTTGCCGCCGCCCGCCCCGCTGCCGTCGTCACCGCAGGCGGTGGCGGTCAGCGCGAGCACGGCCCCCAGGGCGACGGCGGCGGACGTGCGGCGCCTGGCTGTGCCTTTGTCTCTGCTGCTGAGCATGCTGATCCTCATGGTCGGCTCTCTTCTTCCGGGTCTTCTGGATCGAACAAAGCGGTGGAACGACAACGTGGGGGTTCAGTGGGTCCGGTGGGGCCCGACGCGGAACCGGGTGAAGGTGGCGGTGCCGGCCCGGCCCTGGCCGGCGGGAGCGAGGGCGAACAGGCCGAGCAGCGCCCCGACCCAGCGCCAGGGGGTGGCGGCGAACTCCCGGCCGACGGGGACGGGATACGGGCCGTCGCCCCGGTCGCCGTCGCCGAGGTCGTACGAGAAGCGGCAGCGCGCCCCCGGCACCGTCTCGATCCGCAGCCGGGCCCGTCCCCGGGGTGCGGGCCGGGGCCGGTCGGCGTCCCGCTCGGCGTCGGCCACCGACTCGGCGAACCGGTGGACCAGGTGCACGGTCCCGTCGGTGTCCCGCTGGAGCCCGATCCAGCGGTAGGCGTCGCCGAGGACCGCGAGCCCGGCCCGCGCGCCGGGTTCCTCGCCGTCCAGCCGCAGCTCGACCTCGATCACCGAGGGCTCGCCGGGGAAGCGCTGGGTGAGGACGCTCGGCAGCAGGCGCAGGTCGTGCGCGTCGGCCGAGCGGACGCAGGTCAGGCGCAGCCCGTCCCCGGCGTGCTGGGTGGCCCAGCCGGCGCGGGGGTTGGCCGTCCACGACCACTGACGGCCGAACCGTCCGCCGGGGAAGTCGTCGTCGGTCGCGGGCGCGGCGGGCGGCTGGGGCGGCAGGGCGGGACGCGGGTGCTCGGTGACCGGGGCGCCGTCGTCGCCGAGGACCGGCCAGCCCCGGCGGTCCCACCGCATCGGCTGGAGGTGGACCACCCTGCCGTACGCGCCGCGCTGCTGGAAGTGCAGGAACCAGTCCTCGCCGGACGCCGTGCGCACCCAGCCGCCCTGGTGGGGGCCGTTGACGTCGGTGTCCTTCTGCTCCAGGACGACCTTCTCCTCGTACGGTCCGAAGAAGTCGCGGGAGCGGAAGGCGCCCTGCCAGCCGGTCTCCACCGAACCGGCGGGGGCGAGGATCCAGTACCAGCCCTCGTGCAGGTGGAGCTTGGGGCCCTCCAGGGTGAACCAGCCGGGGAGCCGGTCGGCGTCGACGATCACCTTGCCGTCGTCGAGGAGTCCGGTGCCGTCGGGCTGCATGCGGTGGCCGGTGAGACGGTTCTTGATGCCGGAGCGGGAGCGGGCCCAGGCGTGCACGAGGAAGGCCTCGCCGGTCTCCTCGTCCCACAGGGGGCAGGGGTCGATCAGGCCCTTGCCTGACTTGACCAGGTGGGGTGCGGTCCACGGGCCCCGGATGTCGGGGGCGTTGACCTGGAAGACGCCCTGGTCGGGGTCGCCCCAGAAGATCCAGAAGCGGCCCGCGTGGTGGCGCAGGGCCGGCGCCCAGACGCCGCAGTCGTGGCGGGGCCGGGCGAACTCCCGCTCGGGCTCCAGGCGCTCCAGGGCGTGCCCGACCAGGGTCCAGTCGACCAGGTTGCGGGAGTGCAGCAGCGGCAGGCCGGGGACACGGCCGAAGCTGGAGGCGGTCAGGTAGAAGTCGTCGCCGACGCGGACGACGTCCGGGTCGGACCAGTCGGCGTTCAGGACGGGGTTGGTGTAGGTCCCCGGGTTTTCGGCGGCGGTCTCGGGGCTCACGGGCTCACCGCCTTGCGTACGAGGGCGGCGGCACCGTCGGCGTCGAGGCGGCCGTCGGCGACGACGGTGACGATGCGGCGGACCAGGGTGTCGCCCGCGGCGACGGTCAGCCGGTCGTCGTGGGCCAGCGAGGACCCGACGCCCGGATACTCCTCGGTGCGCACGAACCACGGGTCGCGCCGGGTGCGTTCCGTGGCGCCGGCGAACACCAGCGACCAGTTCTCCCCGGCCAGCGCGAGCCAGTCGGCGCGGCTGCCGTGCACCTCGCGCTCGCCGTCCCGGTCGGCGGTGAAGGCCCTGGGCGCCGCGCTCTCCTTGCGGGCGCGCCAGAAGAAGCCGCCGTAGGCCGCGCCGGGGCGCCCGTTGGTGGCGGGGCTGCCGATGGTGAGCGGGTCCGGGGTGGTGTTGGTGAGGGAGAAGGTGAAGTCCAGCGCCCAGGCGGTGGCGGTGAGTTCGGTGGCCGCGACCGTCCGGCGTTCGCGCAGCAGCTCGGCGCCGCCGGCGGCCCAGCGCAGTTCCTCGACGAAGCCGTCGGGGTCGCGGAGCTGGAAGGCGGTGTGCCGCTGGGTGCCGTGGTTGTCCAGCTCGGTGGGTCCTCGGTCGCGGACGTAGGTGCGCCCGCCCCAGAAGTTGTGCCCCTCGACGTCGGGAACGGCGACACCGACGCCGAGGTGATGGAGGTGGTCGGCGGGGCCGAACTCGGTCACGGCCGTGCCGGCCAGGGTGGTGACGGGGTGCAGGCAGGGGCGCGGGGAGAGCCGGTACGGCAGTTCGGGCCTGGTCACGTACCGGGCGACGGGGCGGCCCGCCACGCGCAGCACCGGGGAGTCGTTGCCGGTCATCGGGTGCTCACCTCGTATGGCGAATGCTCGGTGCGCGGCGCCCAGGGCGCGCCCAGTTCGGAGTAGAGGGAGAGGGTGTCGGCGGCGGCGGCCACGAGGGCGTCGATGCCGGGGACGACACGGCGGTCCTCGTCGGGGGCGCGGCGCCAGGCGGCGGCGGGCAGCGGCTCGGGGTCGGGTGCCCGGCGGATCGCCTCGACGACCCGCATGAAGGCGCCCGTCTCGTCCGGGGCCACCAGCAGGGGGGCGCCGGTGGTGAGGTGGTCGACCAGGTTCTCCAGCAGGTCGGTGCGGCCGTGGTGGAATTCCTCGGGGCCGTGCCCGCCGCGCTGGAGCAGCACGCGGTCCTGCTTGTACCAGAAGGTGACGCGGCCGCTGGAGCCGTGCACCAGGACGTACGGCTCGTCGGCCCGCTCCGCGCACAGGGTCGCGGCGACGGTGACGCGGTGCCCTCGCACGGTGCCGATCCGTACGCAGGAGGTGTCGTCGGCCTCGATGTCGTTGGCGTGGCTCAGCTCGGTCTCGATGCCGGTGACGTCCTCGGCGCGGGTGGTGCCGCCGAGCGCGAGCGCGGTGGCGACGGCGTGGGCCAGCGGGTTGGTCAGCGCGCCGTCGATGACGTCGGCGCCGTTCAGCCGCCGCCTGCCCGACCAGGGCGCCCGGCGGAAGTAGGCCTCGTCGCGCACCCAGGCGCCGGCCCCGCCGATGCCCACGACCTCGCCGATCGCGCCCTGGGCGACCAGCTCGCGGACGGCCGGCACGGCGTGCGAGCCCAGCGACTGGAACCCGATCTGGCAGGCGACGCCGGCCTCGGCGACCCCGTCGGCCATGCGGCGGAACTCGGCGTACGACGGCGCGGGGGGCTTTTCGAGGAGCAGGTGCACGCCTCGGCGGGCGGCGGTCAGCGCGAGGTCGGTGTGGGTGGGGATCGGCGTGCAGATCACGGCGATCCGGGCGCCGGTGGAGTCGAGCAGGGCGCCGAAGTCGGTGGACTGCTCGGGGAGTTCTCCCCCGGCCTCCTCCTCGGTCAGCGGGGTCAGCTCGCAGATGCCGGCCAGCCGGACCAGTCCCGCCCGCTCCAGGCGGCGGATGTTGGCGAGGTGTTGGCGGCCGTGGCCGCGGGCGCCGGCGAGGACGACGGGAACCGGGCTCATCCCTTCACCGCCCCGGCGCTGAATCCGGTGATCAGCCACTTCTGGATGAAGGCGAAGACGATCACGACGGGGACTGCGGCGACGATGCCGCCGGCGGCGAGCGCGCCGAGGTCGACGCTGTCCGCGCTCATCAGGGAGTTGAGGCCGACCGGGATGGTCTGCTTGTGCTGGTTGTTGAGGAACATCAGGGCGAACAGGAAGTGGTTCCAGGAGTGCACGAAGGCGAAGGAACCCACCGCGATCAGGCCCGGCCGCAGCAGCGGCAGTACGACGATCCGGAAGGCCCGGAACCGTCCGCAGCCGTCGACCCAGGCGGCCTCCTCCAGGGAGTACGGCACGTTCTTGATGAAGTTGCTGATCAGGATGATCGACAGCGGCAGCTGGAAGACCGTCTCGGCGATGATGACGCTGCCCAGCGAGTTGATCATCTGAAGCTTGGCGAAGATCTCGAACAGCGGCACCAGGAGCAGCGCTCCGGGCACGAACTGGGAGCAGAGCAGGGCGAGCATGAAGCCCCGCTTGATCCCGAAGTCGAACCTGGCGAGGGCGTAGCCGCCGGCCAGGGCGACGAGCGTGGTCATCACCAGGGTCGCGAGGCCGACGTACACGCTGTTGGTGAAGTAGGTGCCGAAGCCACGGTCGGTCCACACCTTCTCGAAGTGGTCGGTGGTCATCGGCCAGGGCACGAGCGAGGTCGAGCCGGCCGGTCGCACCGCGAAGAGCAGGATCCAGTAGAACGGGATCAGCGTGAAGACCAGGTAGATCCCGAGCGGCAGATAGATCTGCCAGCGGGGCACCTCGTCCCAGGCCGGGCGCTTCCTGCCCGGCCGCGGCGGTGCGGGGGCGACCCGCGCGGGGGCGGGGGCGGCCGCGGGGGCCTCCTTGGTGATCACTTGTTCTCGCCTCCGAACTTGCTCAGCCGCAGGTAGACGATCGAGCAGAAGAGCAGGATCACGAACGCGACCGTGGTGAGGGCCGACGCGTAGCCGAAGTCGTGGGCGTCGACGCTGGTGTTGGCGATGTACAGGGGCAGCGTCGTGGTCTCGCCCGCGGGTCCGCCGCCGGTCAGGGTGTAGAGCAGGTCGACGTTGTTGAACTCCCACACCGCGCGCAGCAGCGTGGACAGGATGATGGCGTCCTTCAGGTGCGGCAGCGTGATGTGCCAGAACTGCTTGAGCCGGCTGGCCCCGTCGACCTCGGCGGCCTCGTACAGGTCCTTCGAGACGGACTGGAGGTCGGCGAGGATGAGGATCGCGAAGAAGGGCACGCCGCGCCAGAGGTCGGCGACCACCGCCGCGGAGAACACGGTCGAGGTGTCGGAGAGCCAGCTGGTGCCGTACGAGCCGATGCCCATGTCGGCGAGGTAACGGGTGACGCCGGTCTGGGAGTTGTAGAGCAGCACCCAGATCGCCGAGGTGAGGACGCCGGAGACCGCCCACGGGGAGAAGACCAGCGCCCGTCCGATGCCGCGGCCCACGAACGTCTGGTTGACGATGAGCGCCAGCGCCAGTCCGAACAGCAGCTGCAGTCCGACCTCGACGAAGACCCACTTGGCGCTGAAGGCGAGGGTGTCCCAGAAGACCGCGTCGTCGGTGAAGATCCTGACGAAGTTGTCGAAGCCCGCGAAGCCGTTGCGCCACGGCTTGGTGGGGTTGTAGTCCTGCAGGCTGTAGTAGAAGACGCTGATGACCGGGTAGGCGATGAAGCCCAGCATCAGCAGGGCGGCCGGTCCGATCAGCAGGTACGGGAGCCTGCGCGGTGTGGCCGAGGCACGGCGCCGCCGGGGTGGCGCGGGCGGTTTCGCCACGGCTGCGGCTTGGGCCATGACAGTTCTCCGTTCTGGTACGTCATCTCTGGTACGTCGTGCGGGCGTTCACGGAGCCGGGGGAAGCGCTTTCTGCACGGGCAGGGGTGTGCCGGGTCCCGCCGTCGGCGGGCTCAGCCGGCGTAGGGGTCCTGCACCTTGCCGGGGCGGGCCAGGAACTCGAAGTCGCAGCCGGTGTCGGCCTGGGTGATCTGTTCGTTGTAGAGCGCGCCGTAGCCGCGCTCGTAGCGGGCGGGCGGCGGCGACCAGGCGGCCCTGCGGCGCTCCAGCTCCTCGTCGTCCACGTCGAGCCGGAGGGTGCGGGCCTCGACGTCGAGGGTGACGGAGTCGCCGGTGCGCACCAGGGCGAGCGGTCCGCCGACGTACGACTCGGGGGCCACGTGCAGCACGCAGGTGCCGTAGCTGGTGCCGCTCATCCGGGCGTCCGAGATCCGGACCATGTCCCGCACGCCCTGCTTGAGCAGGTGGTCGGGGATGGGCAGCATGCCGTACTCGGGCATGCCCGGGCCGCCCTTGGGCCCGGCGTTGCGGAGCACCAGCACGCTGTCGGCGGTGATGCCCAGTTCCGGGTCGTTGATGGTGCGCTGCATGGTCCGGTAGTCGTCGAAGACGACGGCGGGACCGGTGTGCTTGAGCAGGCGCGGCTCGGCGGCGATGTGCTTGATGACGGCACCGTCCGGGCAGAGGTTGCCGCGCAGCACGGCCACCCCGCCCTCGCTCGCGACCGGGTTGTCGCGGGTCCTGATGACGTCGTCGTGGTGGACGAGGGCGCCGGCCAGCTGCTCGCGCAGGGTGTCGTGGGAGACGGTGGGCCGGTCCAGGTGGAGCAGGTCGGTGATGCGGGAGAGGAAGCCGGGCAGGCCCCCGGCGAAGTGGAAGTCCTCCATCAGGTGGGTCTGTCCGCCGGGGCGGACGTTGGCCAGCACCGGGACGGTGCGGGCGATGCGGTCGAAGTCGTCGAGCGTGAGGGTGACGCCCGCGCGGCCCGCCATGGCGATCAGGTGGATCACGGCGTTGGTGGAGCCGCCGAGGCCGAGCACGGTGGTGACGGCGTCCTCGAAGGCGTCGGCGGTGAGGATGTCGCTCAGTTTCCGGTCCCGGTGGACCAGTTCGACGATGCGCAGCCCGGCCGCGGCGGCCATCCGGTCGTGCCCGGAGTCGACGGCCGGGATGCTGGAGGCGCCGGGGACCGTGACGCCGAGGGCCTCGGCGGCGGCGGTCAGCGTGGAGGCGGTGCCCATCGTCATGCAGTGGCCGGGCGAACGGGCCAGGCCGCTCTCCAGCTCCTGCATCTCGCAGTCGCCGATGAGGCCGGCCCGCTTGTCGTCCCAGTACTTCCACATGTCGGTGCCGGAGCCGAGGGTCTGGCCGCGCCAGTGCCCGGGGAGCATGGGACCTGCGGGCACGAAGACGGCGGGCAGGTCGACGCTGGCGGCGCCCATCAGCAGGGCGGGCGTGGACTTGTCGCAGCCGCCCATCAGCACGGCGCCGTCGACCGGGTAGGAGCGCAGCAGCTCCTCGGTCTCCATGGCGAGGAGGTTGCGGTAGAGCATCGGGGTCGGCTTCTGGAAGGTCTCGCTGAGCGTGGAGACCGGGAATTCGAGGGGGAAGCCGCCCGCCTGCCAGACTCCCCTCTTGACCGCCTGGGCGCGGTCGCGCAGGTGGACGTGGCAGGGGTTGATGTCGGACCAGGTGTTGAGGATCGCGATGACGGGCTTGCCCAGGTGCTCCTCGGGCAGGTAGCCGAGCTGGCGGGTGCGGGCGCGGTGGCTGAAGGAGCGCAGGCCGTCCGTGCCGTACCACTGGTGGCTGCGCAGCTCTTCCGGGGACTTCCTGGGGGTCATATGGACCACCCCGCGGCGATGGCGGCGACCTCGGCGCGCTCGCTCTCGGGCAGCGGTTTGCTCGGCGGACGGACCTCGCGTCGGCACAGGCCCAGCGAGGCGAGGGCCTCCTTGACCACCGTGACGTTGTTGGCGGAGCCGTTGGCGGCGCGCAGTTCCTCGAAGCGGCGGATCTGCTCCCAGACCTTCATGGCGGCCGGATAATCACCCGATCGAAGCGCTTCGATCATGTTCAGCGAAACGGCCGGGGCGACGTTCACCAGCCCCGAGGTGAAGCCGGTGGCGCCCGCGCTGAAGTACGAGGGGGCGTACGGCTCGGCGAGCCCGGCGACCCAGACGAAGCGGTCGAGGCCGGCGTCGCGGGCGAACGCGGCGAACCTGGCGGCGTCCGGGACGGCGTACTTCACGCCGATCACGTTGGGGCAGGCGTCGGCGAGTTCGGCGAGGCGTGCGCCGGGCAGCTGGGGGTTGCGCAGGTAGGGCACGACGCCCAGTTCGGGCACGGCCCCGGCGATGGCGCGGTGGTAGTCGACCCAGCCGCCCTGGGAGACGTAGGGGTGGACGGGCTGGTGGACCATCACCATGGAGGCGCCCAGGTCGCGGGCGTGCCGGGCGGAGGCGACCGCGGTCGGCACGTCGTGGCCGACGCCGACCAGGATCTCCGCGCGCTCCCCCGCCTCCTCGATCGTCAGCTCGGTGACGAGGCGGCGCTCAGCCGGATCGAGGGCGTAGAACTCGCCGGTGTTGCCGTTGGGGGTGAGCGTCGTGATGCCACCGTCGAGGAGACGACGCAGCAGGGCCCGGTAGGTGGCGGGGTCGACGGTGCCGTCCTCGGCGAACGGGGTCACCGGGATCGCCACCACGTCGGCCAGGGCCGCCCGCTGGGTCTCGAACGTCGCTGTCATGCCTGACCGTCCTCTTCCTGGGCCGCGCTCCCCGCTTCGGGGAAGGCCCGCTCGACGAACGACGCGATGTGCGCGTGCAGGGCGCCGGCCGCGCCGTCCGCGTCACCGGCGAGGGCGAGGCGCAGGATCTCCTGGTGCTCGCCGGCCTCCCGTTCCCAGGAGGGGTCGGCGGCCCAGGCGACCGCGGAGACGAGCGCCGCCTGGTCGCGGACCTCGTCGAGCATCCGGCCGAGCAGCGGGTTGCCGCACGGCACGTACAGGGCGCGGTGGAACTCGCGGTTGGCGAGCGACCGTTCGGCCGTGTCCGTGGCCCGGTCGGCGCGGGTGAGCGCGTCCCGGGCGGCGTCCAGGGAGGCTTCGCGGAGCACGGCGCGCCGGAGCGCCTCGGGCTCCAGGAGCAGGCGGACGTCGTAGACCTCGCGCGCCATGTCCGCGTCCACCATGCGCACGGTGACGCCCTTGTACTGGCTCATCACGACCAGCCCGGTACCGGCCAGCGTCTTGAGCGCCTCGCGCACCGGTGTCTTGGACACCCCGAACTGTGCGGCGAGGTCGGTCTCGACCAGGGCCTGGCCGGGCGTCAGCCGGCCGGTGAGGATGCGGCGTTTGATCTCCTCCAGCACGTACTGCGTGCGGGAGGGGATCGGCGTGGGCACAGAGGTCATGCGCGCCTCTCGGAATCTCGCGTCGGATGCGCGGACCTCGGACGTCCGCTCCCGGCACCGGGCCCTGACATCAGATCTCGCGTATCGCGTCTCATATATGACGTACGAAGTACGACGCGTTGAAGGTAAGAGGGGCGTGGGGGCGCGTCAATGCTTCTGACGAAGAAAGTTGCGGGGGCGGGGGGAACGCGACTGCCGTTCCCCCCGCCCCCACCGGAGTTGTTCGCGGGCCGCGCCCGGGTCAGCGCAGGGCGACCACCAGGGCGTCGCTGGGCGAGCACCAGGCCTGGCGGGCCTCGGCGAAGCCGACGGCGCGGAGGGTGTCCGTGTGCCACACGGTGGTGGTGGGCCGGTCGCGCACGACCGCGGCGGCGTCGGAGGTGCGGCGCGGGTCGCCGAGCCGGGCGAAGCGCTCGGCTGCCGCTTCGGCGAGGGCGGGGGACTCGGCGGCCTCGGTCCACCAGCTCGCCCAGTCCTGGGCCCCGGCCGCCTGCTCGCGCTCCTTGCGGGCGACGTGGAAGGCGTGCGCCGCGGCGTTGATGCGGGGCGCGGACTCGTCGGTCATGTGGTCGGCGTTGAGGAAGACGCCGCCCTCGCGGACCACCCCGGCCAGGTCGCCGTACAGCTTGCGCAGCGGATCGGTGTCCAGCCAGTGCAGCGCCGTCGCGGTCACCACGGCGTCGTAGGAGCGGTGCGGGAGCGCCTCGGTCCACGCCGGGTCCGTCAGGTCCGCCGTGACGAACGCCGCGCGGTCCTCCCCGGCGAAGTGGCCGCGGGCGATCGTCAGCAGCACCGGGTCGATGTCCACGCCGGTGGTCCGGGCTCCGGGGAAGCGCCTCAGCACGCGGTCGCTGATGCTTCCGGTGCCGCACGCGAGGTCCAGGACGACCGGCTCGGGGCCCGCGACGGCCTCCACCATGTCCAGCATCACCCGGAAGCGCTCCTCGCGGTCGGGCATGTACCACTCCTGCTGGCGGTCCCAGCTGGTCTGCCAGGCCCGCCAGTCGATGGTGGGGTCGGGGGCGTTCGTGGTGGTCGGGGTGGTCGTGCTGGTCTCCGGCATGGGTGCCTCTCGTGACGCTGGTCGGTTCGCTGGTGTCGGTCGGATCAGGGACGTACGGCGGGTCGTACGGCGGGGGCGGGCGTGGCGGGGGCGAGGTGTTCGGCGCGCAGGAGCAGGCGGGTGGCCTCGGCGCGCGGCGCGGTGAGTACGCCGGCGCAGGCGCCCTCCTCCACGACCCGGCCGCCGTCCAACACCAGCAGCCGGTCGGCGACCGTCCGCAGCAGGCCCAGGTCGTGGCCGATCCACACCACCGCGGTGCCCGACTCGCGGCGCAGCCGGCCCACTTCGGCCACCACCAACTGCGTGGCGGTGGCGTCCAGGGCGGTGGTGATCTCGTCGCAGACCAGGACGTCGGGTCCGGCCAGTACGGCGCGGGCGAAGGCGGCGCGCTGCAGTTCGCCCCCGGACAGTGCCTCGGGGCGCCGGCGTGCGGTCTCCTCGCCGACGCCGAGCCGCGCGAGCAGTTCGGCCGCGCCGGTGGCCGCCTCGGCGGGGGCCAGGGCGCGCAGGCGTACGGCGGTGCGGGCGACCTGGTCGAGCACGGTGCGGCGCTCGTCGAAGGAGCCGCGCACCTCCTGCCACACGTACTGCACGCGGCGCTTGGCCGTGCGGTCGCGGTGGCGCAGCACCGGCAGGGGTACGCCGTCCAGGAGCAGCCGCCCGTCGTGGCGCTCGTGGAGCCCGGCCAGGCACCTGGCCAGCGTCGTCTTGCCGCTGCCGGAACGCCCGGCGACGGCCAGGCAGTCGCCCGGACCGACGGCCAGCGACACGCCGCTCAGCACCTCGCCGCGCCGCCCCGGCCGCAGCCAGGCGGACAGTTCCTCGGCGACCAGGAGACCGGGCCGGCCGGACGGGGCGACGGACACTTCGGGCCACCCGGGGGCAGTTGACCGGGCAGGCGCCGCACCCTCGGCGCCCGGCCCCGCGACACCCGCTCCCGCGGCAGCCGCGCCGGAAGCGGCGCCCGCCGCGGGAGTGCCGGAGCCGACGCGCACGGCGGACCGAGCCGTCACCGGGCCTTCGGCACCCGCTCGGGGAGCACCGGGGTCCACGGACGGCGGCGTCCCCGCGGCGTCCGCGAGCCCCGCGAGGCCGGGCACCGGCCCGGATCCCGGTGCCCTCGGCGCGGGACCCGGCAGGACCTCGTCGGCGGGCCCGGCGGCCGTGACGCGGCCCGACTCCAGCACGACCACGTGGTCGGCCAGGGCGCGCACCATGGCGTGGTCGTGGCTGAGGAGGAGGATCGCGATGCCGGTGCGGGCGAGGTCGGCGAGTTCGCGGGTGAGGCCCATCCGGGTCACCGTGTCCAGGCCGGTGCCGGGCTCGTCGAGCACCAGGGCACGCGGGCCGCAGGCCAGCACCTGTGCGAGGGCGACCCGTTGCCGCTGTCCGCCGGAGAACTGGTGCGGGAAGCGCCGCAGTACGTCCCGGGTGTCCGGGAGCTGCGCCAGCCGCAGTGCCTCGGCGGCGCCGTCCCGTGCCCGCGCCCGCCGGCTCGGGCCACCCGGCGTCCCACCCCCACCGCCCGGCGCCCGGCGGCCGCCGTCGGTCCCCTCCCGTCCCTCCCTGCCGTGCAGCCGGGACAGCTCGCGGAGCACCGCGCCCGTCCGGCGGGCCGGGTTCAGGGCGCTGCCCGGGTGCTGCGGCATGTAGGCGACGGTCGAGCCGCGTACCGCCGCCGCCCCCGCGGTGACACCTCCGTCGTCCACCACGGCGCTGCCCGCGACCCGTACCGAGCCCCGCAGCCGTACGCCCGGCTGGGCCTCGCCGAGCAGGGCCAGCGCGGTGGTGGTCTTGCCGCTCCCGGAGGGCCCGACCAGCGCGGTGACGCGGCCCGGGAGCACCTCCAGGTCCACGCCGTGCAGCAGGACGGCGGAGTCCGTGACCGCCGTCAGCCCCGCCACCTCGATCACGGGCCTCACCGCACGGCCTCCGTTTCCCTGCCCGCGCGCACGACGGCGGCCGGCTTCCGCGCCGGGGCGCTCCGCGTACTGCCGTACCCCCGGCGTTTGATCAGACTGTCCGACAGCAGGTTCAGGCCGACGGTGAACATCACCAGCATGGCGGCGGGCGCGCACACCGCCCACGGCTGGACCAGCAGCGCCTCGCGGCTGCCCGCGATGGTCACACCCCAGTCCGGCGAGGTCGGTTCGAGGCCGAGGCCGAGGAAGTTCGCGGCGGCGACGGTGAAGACCGCGGTGCCGACCCGGGTGCCGGCGTCCGCGGCGGCGACCGGCAGGACGGCGCGGCCGACGTAGCCGAAGACGATCCGGGGCCAGGACTCGCCCTGGAGCCGCATCGCCTCGACGACCGGACCGCTGGCGGCGTCGAGGGCGGCGGCGCGGACGAGGCGGGCGACGGCCGGGACGCCGATCGCGGCCACCGCGAGGGCGATCGCGACCGCGCTGCCGTGCCTGACCAGGCCCACCACGCTGATGACCAGCAGCGAGGGCACGGGCAGGACGACCTCGACCGGCCGCAGCAGCAGTTCGTCGACCCAGCGGTGCCGGGTGACGGCGGCGGCGAGGCCGAGGGTGCCGCCGGCGACGTAGGCGAGCGCCACCGCGCAGCAGGCGACGCCGAGCGCGCTGGGTCCGCCGCGCAGCAGCAGGGCGAGCACGTCGCGGCCCATGCCGTCGGTGCCGAGCGGGTGCCCGTCGCCGAGGACGTAGGGCGCGCCGTCGGGCGTGGCGATCGCGGGTGCGAACAGCGGCCCGGCGACGGCCACGGTCACCGGGACGGCGAGCAACAGGACCGAGAGGGCCGTCAGGAGCGAGGGGCGGCGGCGGGCCGTCATCGCAGCACCTCCGTGCGGGGCGCGAGCCGGTGGGAGACGAGGTCGGCGGCGAGGTTGAGCGCCAGGCCGATGGTGGCGAGCAGCAGGGTCAGGGCCTGCACGGTGGGGATGTCGCGGCTCTGCACGGCGTCGATCAGCGCGGTGGCGGTGCCGGGCACGGCGAAGACGGCCTCCACGACCAGGACGCCGCCGAGCAACTGGTCTCCGGTTCTGGCCAGTTCCTGGGCGCCGGGGACGGCGGCGCCCGGCAGCACGTGGCGCAGCACGAGCCGGCCGCGCGGCACGCCCAGCCGTCTGGCCTGCACGGTGTACCCGGCGTGCAGGGCGGTGACGGTGCCGGCGCGTATCTGCCGGGAGAGCAGGCACACGGTGCGGGCCAGCAGCACGGCCACCGGCAGCACCAGGAGCGTGGGCCGCGCCAGCAGGTCCCCGGCGTCCGCGCCCAGCCAGGTGGAGGGCAGCCAGCCGAGCCGCAGTGAGACCACGGCGACGAGGGTGAGCGCGAGGACGAAGTCCGGTACGGAGTTCAGGGCGAGGGTGAGTCCGGACAGCGTCCTGTCCGTGCGGCTGCCTTCCCTGAGCCCCATGAGCAGTCCGAGGCCGACCGCGAGCGGCACGAGGATCACGAGGGTGACCGCGGCGAGCGTCAGCGTGGCGCCCAGCGAGCCCGACACGATGGAGCCGACCGGCTCGCCCCCGACGAGCGAGGTGCCCGGGTCGCCGGTGAGCATGGCCCCGGCCCAGGTGGCGAAGCGCTCGGCGAGCGGCCGGTCGAGGCCCATCTGGTGGCGCAGCTCCGTCACCTGCGCCGGGTCGATGGCGAGTTCGTTGAACTGGACCTCGGCCGCGTCGCCGGGCAGGACGGCGGTCAGGAGGAAGACGAGGACGGCGAGCACCGCGAGCTGGCACAGGGCGAGCAGCAGCCGCCGGGTGGCGTATCGGAGCATGTCAGGCCAGCCAGACGGTGTCGAAGCGGGCCCAGTCGACGGTGTTGGGCGGCGCGGAGGCCACCCCGTGCAGCCGCCCGGACACGGCGTTCAGCCAGTCGGGGTGCCCCCACAGCAGCAGTCCGCCCCTGTCGTGGATCGTGCGCTGGAGTTCTCCGTACCGGCGGGTGCGTTCGGCGGTGTCGACGACGGCCTGCGCGCGGTGGAACTCCGCGTCGAACTCGGGGCGTTTCCAGGCGCTGGCGTTCTTGGGCCCGGTGGCGGTCAGCCGGTCGCCGATGTAGCTGGGGATGGGCATGGCGCCGCACCGGTGGCTACCGAGCAGGCCGGTGGTGAGCTGGTCGGTGTAGTAGCTCTCGGGCGGCCCGGTGCCGACGTCGATCCGCAGTCCCGCCTCGGCGGCCTGCTCGGCGAACAGGTGCGCGGCGTCGGTGAATCCGTCGGCGGCGGTGGACGTGTAGAAGGAGATCCGCTGGTTGAGGGTGCCGGTGGCGCGCAGCAGGCGGCGGGCCTCGTCGACGTCGCGTTCGCGCTGCGGGACGTGCTCGGGGTAGTACGTGTAGCCCTTGCCGTACATGTCGTTGCCGAGGGTGCCGCGGGCGCCGAGGACGACCTCGACGAGCCGTTCGCGGTCGGCGAGGAGTTTCAGGGCGAGCGCGGCCCGCGGGTCGTCGAAGGGCGGCCGGTCGGTCTTCATGGCGAAGCCCTCGGCGCCGCTGCGGGGCGTGGAGACGATCCTCACGCGCGGGTTGGCCTCCACGACGCGCGCGAAGGTGGGCGACATCTCGTGCGCGTAGTCCACCTCGCCCGCCTGTACGGCGCTGGCCCGCGCCTCGGTCTCCGCGGAGAGGATCCGTATCTCGTCCGGGTAGGGAGCGCCGTCCCAGTGGTCGTCGAACCGGCGGGCGGTGAAGGAGCGGCCGGCCCGGAAGGAGACGAACCGGAACGGTCCGGTGCCCACCGCCCTGGACGGGTCCCGGTAGCCGTGCCGGACGACGGAGGTGCCGCTCGTCGCGAGCAGCGTGGGCAGTTCGGCGTGCGGCCGCTTCAGCGCCAGCTCCACGGTGTCCGAGCCGACGCCGCGCGAGTTCTTCAGGTCGACGACGGAGAGCGAGCCGCGTGCCACCCGGTCCGCCGCGCCCGGGTCGAGGATGCGGGCCAGGGTGTACAGCACGTCGTCGGCGTCGAGCCGGTGCCCGTCGTGGAAGACGGCGCGGCGCAGCCGGAACCGCCACACCGTGCCGTCCCGGTCGGACTCCCAGCTCCGCGCCAGCCTGGGCACGGGGCGCAGCGTGGCGTCCAGGTCGAGGAGCCGGTCGAAGACCTGCTTGTGCCGGGCGATGTCCACGAACTGCCGCTGTGCGTGCGGGTCCATGGTCTCCTTCGCCCCCGCCCCGGGGAACACGGCCCGTACGGTGCCGCCGCGCCGTGGCGGAGCGTCGTCGTCCCCGGCGGACGCGGCGGCCCGGCACGAGGTCAGCAGCGCCGCGCCGGCGGCCCCGCCCAGACCCAGGACGGCCCGCCGGGAGAGGGGGGCGGGCAGCACGGAGGACACCTCGGGGACTCCTCTTCGCCTTCGTCTCGGATATTGCACCGATCATGCTATTGCAAACGATGTGCGAAAGGGAGACGGGGCCGCCTGCCGGACCGAACGGGGAAATGAGGCACCTGCCCGATGCCTAGCCCCACCCCTTAGATCCACGATGACCAGGCATGACGAAGCCTCCGACGAAACGAACCCGGCCCGTTCCCCCGATCCTGCGGGACCGTGACGCGACTCTCTACCTCGCCGGGGTCGTGGTCTCCGGCTTCGGCACCTCGGCCCTGTGGCTGGCGTCCGGCGTGTGGGTGAAGGACCTCACCGGCTCGGACGGACTCGCGGCACTGTGCATGCTCGCGATGTGGGCGCCGACACTCACGGGCCCGGCCCTGGGCACCCTGGCGGACCGCGTCCGCCGCAAGCCCCTGCTGCTCGCCACCAGCCTGCTGATGGCCTGCCTGCTGCTCACACTCTTCGCCGTCGACTCACGGGGCACGCTGTGGCTGCTCTTCGCGGTGCTCTTCGTGTACGGCGCGGCGGGCGTCGTCCACGACGCGGCCGAGTCGGCGCTCGTCGCCGCCGCCGTCGACCCGAGGCTGCTCGGCGACTTCAACGGCCTGCGGATGACGGCGAACGAGGGCATGAAGCTGGTGGCGCCGCTGGCCGGGGCGGGCCTGTACGCGGCGTACGGCGGTCCGGGCGTGGCCCTGCTGGACGCGGCGACGTTCGTGCTGGCCGCCGCCGTCTACGCCGCCTTGCGCACACGGGAGGCGCCGCTGGAGCGCCCTGCGACGAACTGGCGACGGCAGACGGCCGAGGGGGCCCGGTACCTGTGGGGCCACCCCGGGCTGCGCCCGCTCGTCCTCGCGGGCGGCGTCACGATGCTGTGCGCGGGCGTGAACGGCGCCACGGCCTACGCCGTCGTCGACGCCCTCGGCCACTCCCCCGCGTACGCCGGTGTGCTGTACGCCGTCCAGGGCGCCGGTTCGGTGGTCGTGGGCCTGCTCGCCGGGCCGGCCCTCCGCCGCCTGGGCGCACGCCGCTTCGCGGCCGGCGGAATCGCGCTGCTCGCGCCGGCGCTGGCGGTGCGCGCGGCACCGTACGACGCCGTGGCCCTGGCCACCAGCGCGGCGATCGGCGTGGGGCTGCCCGCGGTGCTGATCGCCACCCTGACCGCCGTCCAGCACGAGACACCGGGCCCTCTCCTCGGCCGCGTCACGGCGACGGCCAACTCCCTGGTCTTCACCCCGAACGTGCTGGGCCTGGCCGCGGGCGCGGCGCTGGTGGAACTGGCCGACCTGCGCCTGCTGCTCCCGGCCGTGGCAGCGGTGTTGCTGACCACGGCCCTCGCGCTGACGACCGGTCGGACTCGAGCGGCCGGGGCGGATAACGTGCGGGCATGACAACGACGGGGAAGCGAAGGGTCCTGTACCGACAGGGCACCGGATTCTGGCGGATGACGGCACAGTGGGTTCTGGTCTTCGGGACGCCGTACCTGGTGGACGGCGGGCTGCTCCGCTCGTGGGGCGACGCTCTGGTCTGGCCGATGATCGGCGTCCTGCTGTGGGTGCCGTTCGGGATCGGCGTCGCCTGGTACCCCAAGAAGGACCACCTGGTCACGCTGACGACGCGGGAACTGCGCGTGCGCCGCAAGCGGCTGCCGATGGAGAAGGTGAACCTCCTCCACGTGGCCCGGCTGTGGCTGGAGGGCCGGTCGACCGCGGACGACCGGCCGGTGTCGGAATGGATCCGGCGCGACCGGGTGGTGTGGGTGCCGCTGCAGGACGGCCGGGCGTTCGGCGTGGAGTTCCGCGACCCGGCCGCGTTCGCCAAGGTCTTCGGCGCCTTCGCGGTCGCCGCGTGCGGCGGGCCGGACCTCGTCCGTGCGAGGGCCGCGAGCGCGACCTACCCCGACCCGCGGCCCATACGCCCCCGCCCCGCCGACAACGGTTCCTGGCCGGACCTCCTGGACGTCTTCGGCTGAGCTCCGGGCAGGGCGGACGACGGCAGTCACCGCCGCCCGGCGGGACGGCTGGTCGGTACACCCTTTCCGGCGCTCACCGCGCCCCGACCCCCGCCCGCACCCCCTCCAGGTCCCCGGCCGAGGCCAACCCCGCGTGGTACAGCCGCAGTTCCGTGGCCCCCAGCTCCCCCGCGCGGGCGGCGTCGGCGGCGAGGGTGGCGGGGCTGCCGCCCATGCCGGAGACCACCGTGAGGTTGGCGGCGAGGACGGCTCCCTCGACGGCCTGCTCGGCGAACGGCGTCAGCAGGCCCGCGCCGCCCGTACAGGGGACGACCACGCCGTCCGCGACGGACAGGATGTGCGCGGGGTCGACGCCGGCGTTGGCTCCGCAGTGGTAGGAGACCGGGTCGGCGTGGAGCAGGACCTGGAAGCCGTCGGGTGCGGCGGTGCGGACCGCCGAGACCGCCGCCTCCTGGAGAGTGCGGGCGCGGTCGTCCCGCCACGCGCGCGTGGCGTCCGCCGTCGCCGCGCCGAGGAGCTTCTCGACGCCTGCCCAGCCCCCGTCCGAGGGCGCCGCACCCCGCCACACCGGCTCCAGCGCGGTGCGCACGGCGGCGGCGAGTCCGTCGGCGTCGAGGCCCTGACCGCCGTACCCCGCCCGGCAGTCGGGGCAGAAGCACAGCGACATCAGGTACTGCCCGGCGTCCCCGAGGGGCAACCCGGCGGTCTTGTCGTGGGCGTGCAGGTGGGCGAGCCCGTACCAGCCGAGCGACTCCAGTTCGGTGCCGCGCGCCGCGGGCCGCACCGCCGCCTCGGCGGCCAGGTCGGTGAGGTACGCGCGCGTGGCGGGCTGCGCGATGCAGGGCGCCCAGGGGTAGCGGTCGCCGTAGGCGTTGACGACGGAGGTGTGCGGGTGCTCGGCGCCCAGGCGGGAGTTGTGGGCGAGGACGACCCAGGTGTGCACTTCGAGGCCCGCGTCCGCGAGGGCGGTGGCGGCCTCGCCGAACGCGTCGCCGGGCGCCCAGTCGCCGGACTCGTAGGGGCGCAGGTCCCGGCCCTCCCAGCGGGCGGTGTCCGGTGGGTAGAGGACGGCGGCGTGCTCGGCGGTGACGACCCGGTGGCGCGGGTGGCGGGGGGTGAGGGCGCGGGTGGAGTGGTAGGCGGCGGCGAGTGTCACCTGCGCCACGCCGAGGTCCGCGATGCGCGCGGGGGCCTCCGGGTCGCCGTTGACGTCCCAGGGGTAGACGAACGCCGACGCCTTCACCGGTCCCCCTCCGCGTCGAGCAGCGCCTGGCCCCGCTCGATGATCTGCGCGAGCTGCTTCACGTGGTCCTCGGCCGGTTCCTGCAGCGGCGTGCGGACCTCCCCCACGTCCAGGCCGCGCAGCCGTACCCCCGCCTTGACCAGGGAGACGGCGTATCCGCGGCCCTGGGCGCGCAGTTCGACGAACGGCCGGTAGAAGCCGTCCAGGAGACGGTGCGCCGTGGCCTGGTCGCCCTCGCGCAGCGCCCGGTGGAAGGCGAGGGCGATCTCGGGGGCGAAGCAGAACACGGCGGAGGAGTACAGGGGGACGCCCACCGCGCGGTAGGCGAGCTGGGTCTGTTCGGCGGTCGGGAGGCCGTTGAAGTACAGGAAGTCCGCGCCGGGCAGCTCCGTGCGCACCGCGCTGACGATCCGCTGCATGAGATCGAGGTCGCCGAGGCCGTCCTTGAGGCCGACGATGCCGTCCGTGCGGGCCAGTTCGACGACGCCGCCGGGGGTGAACACGGCGTTGTCGCGCTGGTAGACGATCACGGGCAGCGGGGTCGCGGCCGCCACCTCCCGGTAGTGCCGCACCAGCCCCTCCTGTCCGGCGTGCACCAGGTAGGGCGGCATGGCGAGCAGGCCGTCGGCCCCGGCGTCCTCGGCGAGGCGGGCGTAGCGCACGGCGAGGGCGGTGCCGTAGCCCGCGCCCGCGAGCACGGGCACCCGGCCCGCGCTCTCCTCGACGGCCGCGCGGACGCAGGCGGCGAACTCCTCGGGCGTCAGGGCGTGGAACTCGCCGGTGCCGCAGCAGGCGAACACGGCCGCGGCGCCGGCCTCGATCCCGCGGCGCACATGCGTGCGGTAGACGTCGAGGTCGATTCCGCCGTCGGGTCCGTACGCCGTGACGGGGAAGAACAGCGGCCCGCTGGGCGCGGTGAGCCGGGCGGCGAGAGGGGCTGAGGTCACGGGAGCTCCCCATTCCATATTTATGACCTGCGTCTACATTTCTGAACATGACCACGCTAAGCCGCCCCGCGAACACCGTCAAGCAGACGCCCTCTTGACGCGTGACCACCCGTTCCTTAGCGTGTCCACGCATATGAACACCAGGCACGCACTCGTACGCCCACTCGCCGCGCACCCGCCCGGCGTACGACTGCCGTCGCTCCAGGAGACCTAGGAGTCCCGAGGATGCCCGCTCCCCGCACCGTCCTGCTCACCGGCGCCGCCGGCGGCCTCGGCACCCTGATGCGGGAACTGCTCCCCGACCACGGCTACGAACTCCGCCTGCTCGACCTGCGCCCGGTCGAGGGCGAACCGGACGCGATCGTCGCCGACCTCGCCGACCGGGACGCCCTGCGCGAGGCGGTCCGGGGCGTCGACGCGATCATCCACCTCGCGGGCATCTCCCTGGAAGCCTCCTTCGAGAAGATCCTCGCCGCGAACATCGAGGGCACCTACAACCTGTACGAGGCCGCCCGCGAGGAGGACGTCGGCCGCATCGTCTTCGCCTCCTCCAACCACGCCGTCGGGTACACCCCCCGCCCGCGGGGCGACGACCCCCTCATCCCAATCGACACGCCGCGCCGACCGGACACCTTCTACGGACTGTCCAAGTGCTTCGGCGAGGACCTGGCCCAGCTGTACTGGGACAAGCACGGCATCGAGACCGTCTCCGTCCGCATCGGCTCCTGCTTCCCCGAGCCGACCAGCGTGCGGATGCTCTCGGTGTGGATGAGCCCAGCGGACGGCGCCCGCCTCTTCCACGCGGCCCTCACCGCCGAGAACGTCGGACACACCGTCGTCCACGGCTCCTCCGCCAACACCCGCCTGTGGTGGGACCTGACCTCCGCGCGGGCGCTCGGTTACGAGCCCCTGGACGACTCCGAGCCGTACGCCGACAAGCTCCTCGCCGAGCAGGGCGACCTCGACCCCGGCAACCCCGCGCACGCGCGCCTGGGCGGCCACTTCGTGACCGACCCCCCGATCTGGCCGTACTGACCGGAAGACGACCCCGCACGAGGCGGACGGGCACCGAACGGGCCCGTCCGCCTCGGCATGCGGGCATCCGCGCTGCCCGTTCTCACCCCGCCCCGCGCTGCGCCCCAGGTCCGAGACGGGCGCCCGGCACGGCAAACGGGCACACCCGGGCAGTATCGGATCCGCAACAGGCCTGGTCAGTGCCGCACGGCCGCTGTAGAACTTCCCCCAAGGGCCACACGGGCCCGAACGGGCAACCACACGGCGACGAGGCGGTGAGGCAGGTGTTCGGCATGAACACGAGGACGACGGAAGAGCGTCGGCACGAGATCGTGCGGGTCGCCCGCGCCACCGGTTCGGTCGACGTCACCGCGCTCGCCGCCGAACTGGGCGTCGCCAAGGAGACCGTACGACGGGACCTGCGCGCCCTGGAGGACCACGGCCTGGTCCGCCGCACCCACGGCGGCGCCTACCCGGTGGAGAGCGCCGGGTTCGAGACCACGCTCGCCTTCCGGGCCACCAGCCACGTGCCCGAGAAGCGCCGGATCGCGTCCGCCGCCGCCGAACTGCTCGGCGACGCGGAGACGGTCTTCATCGACGAGGGCTTCACCCCCCAGCTCATCGCCGAGGCCCTGCCCCGCGACCGGCCGCTGACCGTGGTCACCGCGTCCCTGCCGGTGGCCGGCGCGCTGGCCGAGGCCGGCGACACCTCAGTCCTGCTGCTCGGCGGCCGGGTCCGCTCGGGCACCCTGGCCACCGTCGACCACTGGACGACGAAGATGCTGGCCGGCTTCGTCGTCGACCTGGCGTACATCGGCGCCAACGGCATCTCCCGCGAGCACGGCCTCACCACCCCCGACCCCGCCGTCAGCGAGGTCAAGGCGCAGGCCGTCCGGGCGGCCCGCCGCACGGTTTTCGCCGGCGCGCACACCAAGTTCGGGGCGGTGAGCTTCTGCCGGTTCGCGGAGATCGGCACCCTGGAGGCCATCGTCACCAGCACCCTGCTGCCCTCCGCCGAGGCACACCGCTACTCCCTGCTCGGACCGCAGGTCATCCGCGTCTGAGCAGCCGTCACCTCCACCCCCCCGTCCCCGTGCCCCGTACGGCACACCCACACCTTCCACTGCCCCTTACTTCCCCATACCTCCCCATACGTTCAGGAGCGATCCATGCGAACCCAGAGCCGACGGAGGCCGCGAGCCACGCTCGCCATGGCCGCCGCAGGGACGCTGCTCGCCCCGCTGCTCACCGGCTGCTGGGTCGGGGCGGGCGGCGCCGGATCCGGCGGCAACGCCATCAACGTCCTCATGGTCAACAACCCGCAGATGGTCGAGCTGCAGAAGCTCACCGCCGACCACTTCACCAAAGAGACCGGCATCAAGGTGAACTTCACCGTCCTGCCGGAGAACGACGTCCGCGACAAGATCAGCCAGGACTTCGCCAACCAGGCCGGCCAGTACGACGTCGCCACCCTCTCCAACTACGAGATACCGATCTACGCCCGCAACGACTGGCTGCACGAGATGAACGGCTACGTCGCGAAGGACCCGGCCTACGACGAGGAGGACGTCCTCGGCCCGATGCGCGAGTCCCTCACCGGCGACGACGGCAAGCTCTACGGCCAGCCCTTCTACGGCGAGTCGTCCTTCCTGATGTACCGCAAGGACCTGTTCGCCAAGGCGGGCCTGACCATGCCCGAGCACCCCACCTGGACCCAGGTGGCGGACTTCGCCGAGAAACTCGACGGGGCCGAGCCCGGCATGAAGGGCATCTGCCTGCGCGGACTGCCCGGCTGGGGCGAGATCATGGCACCCCTGACGACGGTGGTGAACACCTTCGGCGGCACCTGGTTCGACAAGGACTGGCAGGCCCGGCTCGACTCCCCCGAGTGGAAGAAGGCCACCGAGTTCTACGTCGGCCTCGTCCGCGAACACGGCGAGTCCGGCGCCGCCCAGTCCGGCTTCGCCGAGTGCCTGAACAACGTCACCCAGGGCAAGGTCGCCATGTGGTACGACGCCACCTCCGCGGCCGGCTCCCTGGACGCCGCCAAGTCCCCGGTCAAGGGCAAGATCGGTTACGCGCCCGCCCCCGTGGAGAAGACGGACTCCTCCGGCTGGCTCTACACCTGGGCCTGGGGCATCCAGAAGGCCTCCCGCAACTCCGACAAGGCCTGGAAGTTCGTCTCCTGGGCGTCCAGCAAGGAGTACGAGCAGCTGGTCGGCGACGAGATCGGCTGGTCCAACGTCCCGGCCGGCAAGCGAGCCTCGACGTACGAGAACCCGGCCTACGTCAAGGAGGCCGCCGCCTTCCAGGAGATGACCAGGAAGGCCATCGAGGGTGCCAAGCCCAAGAACCCCGGCCTGCAGCCCCGCCCGGCACCCGGCATCCAGTTCGTCGGCATCCCCGAGTTCACCGACCTCGGCACCAAGGTCTCCCAGGAGATCAGCGCGGCCATCGCCGGACGCCAGTCCGTCGACGAGGCCCTGAAGAAGTCCCAGCAGCTCGCCGAGCAGATCTCCGAGGAGTACGAGGGACGATGACCGCCACGACCACGGCCCCCTCGGCCGCACCCGACCACACACGCCCCACCGTCCGCCCGCCGTCCGGCCGGCTGCGCGCCTGGGCCACCCGGGCCCCTCTGCTCCCCGCCCTGATCTTCATGATCGTGGTCACCCAACTGCCCTTCGTGGCGACGCTGGTGATCTCCTTCTTCGACTGGAACGCCCTCTACCCGGACGCCCGCAGCTTCACCGGATTCGCTAACTACGGCGACGTCCTCAGCGACCCGGCCCTGCGCAAGTCGGTGTGGACGACGATCCTGCTGACCGTGGCGGTCGTCCTGGCCAGCCTGGTCCTGGGCCTGGCCCTCGCCCTGCTGCTCGATCGCAGGTTCAAGGGCCGGGGCGTGGTCCGCACCCTGCTGATCGCCCCGTTCCTCGTGGTACCGGTGGCGGCGGCCCTGCTCTGGAAGCACGTCCTCTACAACCCCGAGTACGGCCTGCTCAACGGCCTGTTGCACTACGTCGGCGGACCACAGCCGGACTGGATCTCGAACACCCCGCTGCTCGCGGTCGAGCTGTCCCTGGTGTGGCAGTGGACACCGTTCATGATGCTCATCCTGCTGGCCGGCCTGCAGAGCCGGGACCAGCAGCAGATCGAGGCCGCCCGGGTGGACGGCGCGGGCGACTGGCAGATCTTCGTCCACCTCACCCTGCCCCACCTGCGCCGCTACCTCGAACTCGGCGCCCTGCTCGGCTCGATCTACATCGTCCAGAACTTCGACGCCGTCTTCACCATCACGTCCGGCGGCCTGGGCACGGCCAACCTGCCCTACACCGTCTACCAGAGCTTCTACCAGGCCCACGAGAACGGCCTCGCCTCGGCCGCGGGCGTCCTGGTCGTCATCGGCTCGATCATCATCGCGACCTTCGCACTGCGCGTGGTGTCGTCCCTGTTCCGCGAGGAGGTCGGCCGGGCATGACCGCCACCGCCGTACGACCCGTCGTCACCGACGCCAAGCCCGCACGCACCCGCCGCAAGGCCGGTGCCGGCCTGGGCCTGGTGGCCTGGCTGGCCGGCATCGTGTTCTTCCTGCCCATCGCGTGGATGGCGCTGACCTCCTTCCACTCGGAGTCGGACGCCGCCACCAACCCGCCCTCCTTCGCCGCCTCCCTCACCCTGGACGGCTACCGCGAGTTCTTCGGCGCGGGCGGCGGCGCCAGCCCCTGGCCGGCCCTCGCCAACTCGGCGGTGGCGTCGATCGCCTCGACCCTCTTCGTGCTGGTCCTGGCCCTGCCGGCCGCCTACGCCCTGTCCATCCGCCCGGTGAAGAAGTGGACGGACGTCCTGTTCTTCTTCCTGTCCACCAAGATGCTGCCGGTGGTGGCGGGCCTGCTGCCGATCTACCTGTTCGCCAAGAACACGGACATGCTGGACAACATCTGGCTGCTGGTCATCCTCTACACGTCGATGAACCTGCCGATCGCGGTCTGGATGATGCAGTCCTTCCTGGCCGAGGTCCCCGTCGCGATCATCGAGGCGGCCCGGGTGGACGGCGCGAAACTGCCCACGATCCTGGTCCGCGTGGTCGCCCCCATCGCCCTCCCGGGCATCGCAGCGACCTCCCTGATCTGTTTCATCTTCAGCTGGAACGAACTGCTCTTCGCCCGGGTCCTGACGGGCGTGGTCGCCGAGACCGCCCCCGTCTTCCTGACCGGATTCATCACCAGCCAGGGCCTCTTCCTGGCCAAGGTGTGCGCCGCGTCGCTCGTCATCTCCCTGCCGGTGCTCGCCGCGGGGTTCGCCGCCCAGGACAAACTGGTCCAGGGCCTGTCGTTGGGAGCCGTGAAATGAAGGCCGCCGTCATCGAGTCCGTGGGCCGCGCCGTCGTCACCGAGGTCCCCGACCCGACGCCAGGTCCGCGCGAGGTCGTCGTCGAGGTCGCCGCCTGCGGCCTGTGCGGCACCGACCTGCACATCCTCCAGGGCGAGTTCGCGCCCAAGCTCCCCATCGTGCCGGGCCACGAGTTCGCCGGCGAGGTGGTCGGCGTCGGCGCCCAGGTCACGGAGGTGGCGGTGGGCGACCAGGTGGCCGTCGACCCCTCCCTCTACTGCTATGAGTGCCGCTACTGCCGCACCGGCCACAACAACCTCTGCGAACGCTGGGCGGCCATCGGCGTGACGACGGCGGGCGGCGCGGCCCAGTTCGCGGTGGCGCCGGTCGCGAACTGCGTGAAGCTCCCCGAGCACGTCCGCACCCAGGACGCGGCCCTGATCGAGCCGCTCTCCTGCGCCGTCCGCGGTTACGACGTCCTCCAGTCCCGCCTGGGCGCCCACGTCCTCATCTACGGCTCGGGCACGATGGGCCTGATGATGCTGGAGCTGGCCAAGCGCACCGGCGCGGCCAGCGTCGACATGGTCGACCTCAACCCGGCCCGCCTGGAAACGGCCCGCGGCCTCGGCGTCTCGGCCTCGGCCGCCACCCCCGACGAGCTGGACCGCCCCCAGGGCTGGGACCTGGTCATCGACGCCACGGGCAACGCGGCGGCGATCCAGGACGGCCTGGACCGGGTCGCCAAGGCCGGCACCTTCCTCCAGTTCGGCGTCGCCGACTACGCGACGCGCGTCCAGATCGACCCGTACCGCATCTACAACCAAGAAATCACCATCACGGGTTCGATGGCGGTCCTCCACAGCTACGAGCGCGCGGCGGAGCTGTTCGCCAACGGGGTCCTGGACCCCGACGTCTTCATCAGCGACCGCATCGAACTGGACCGCTACCCGCAGGCACTGGAGCAGTTCGCGGCGGGCGTGGGCCGCAAGATCGTGGTCGTGCCGTAGCACTGTCCGGCCAACGCCCGGCACCCCCAGCCCGTCCGGCGTTTGAGGACGAGGCCGTCCAGGCCGAAGCGGGGGTCTGGGGGCGCAGCCCCCAGGGACGGGAACGGGAAGGGGCGGCGGGGGCGAAAACCCCCCGGCCCCCCCCCCCCCCCCCCCCCCCCAGCCCCCCCGGCCCCCCCCCCCCCCCGGGCCCCACACCCCCCCCCCCCCCCGCCCCCCCCCCAAAACCCCCCCCACCCCCCCCCCCCCGCGCCCCCCCCCCCCCCCCCCCCCCCCCCCCCCCCCCCCCCCCCCCCCGCGGCCCCCCCCCCCGGCGCGCCCCCCCCCGCCGGGGCACCTTGCACACCCTTCACCTAGGAGGCATCGCAACACCGTGATCGTCCGTTCGTTCAAGGAG
>NZ_JBIVPJ010000025.1:0-115445 GCF_044754585.1 Streptomyces sp. NPDC093065
TGGGTCGGGCAGGCCACACGCACGATCTGGCAGCCCGACGCCGTCAGCTCGGCGATCTGCTGGAGCGTCGCCCCGATGTCGGAGGTGCGGGTGGTCGTCATCGACTGCACCGACACCGGGGCGCCGCCCCCGACCGCCACCGGCCCGACCTGGATCCGCCGCGACACGCGCCGCTCGGCGATCGGCCGGACCGGTACCTCGGGGAGCCCCAAGGGGATGGCGGTCATGACGTCACTCCCGGTTCGAGGAGACGGTCTCGCGCATGGCGCGCAGGGACTCCTTGAGCGAGCCCATGGTGGCCAGGACGGCGGTGGGCTCGTAGCCGCAGTGCGCCATGCAGTTGTCGCAGCGCGGGTCCTTGCCGCGGCCGTACTTGTCCCAGTCCGTCTCCTCGATCAGTTCCCGGTACGTGGGCACGTATCCGTCGCTCATCAGGTAGCAGGGGCGCTGCCAGCCGAAGAGGGAGTAGTTCGGGATCGCCCAGGCCGTGCACGGGAAGTCGACCTTGCCCTCGAGGAAGTCGAGGAACAGCGGGGAGTGGTTGAGCCGCCAGCGGGCCCGGTTGCCGCCCGAGAAGGCCTTCTTGAACAGCTCCCGGGTCTGCTCCACGCCCAGGAAGTGCTCCTGGTCGGGCGCCTTCTCGTAGGCGTAGGCGGGCGAGATCATCATCTCGTCGACCTTGAGGTCGTCGTTGAGGAAGTTGAGGACCTCGACGATGGTCTGCGGGGTGTCGGTGTTGAAGAAGGTCGAGTTGGTGGTGACCCTGAAGCCGCGCCGCTTGGCCTCCTTGATGGCCTCCACGGCCTCGTCGAACACGCCCTCCTTCGCCACGGACTCGTCGTGACGTTCGCGCAGCCCGTCGATGTGCACCGCGAAGGCGAAGTACGGCGAGGGCTTGAACTTGTCCATCTTCTTGCGCATGAGCATGGCGTTGGTGCAGAGGAAGACGTACTTCCGCTTGGCCACCAACTGCCGCACGATCTCGTCGATCTGCGGGTGCATCAGCGGCTCGCCGCCCGCGATGGAGACCATCGGCGCGCCGGACTCCAGCACCGCCCCCACGGCCTGCGCGACCGGCATGCGCTGCTTGAGCACCCCGGCCGGGTGCTGGATCTTGCCGCATCCCTCACACGCCAGGTTGCAGGCGAAGAGCGGCTCCAGCTCCACGATGAGCGGGAACTTGTCCCGTCGGCGAATCTTCTGTTCGGCCAGGTATGTAGCGACCTTGATGGACTGGCGCAGCGGCATGGCCATCTGGGCTCACCTCCGGGGGAGCAACAAAGAACGGTGCCATTCGAAAAATGCGGGGAGAACGGATCGAAGAACACGGAAAGCCGATATTCCACCGCGTACGGTGCCGATCCGGACGAGTTCGTGTTCTGGAGCGTCCACGACCACCCGGACGGCCGCAACCGGGCGCGGGCCCGTGCGGACGGCGCTCAGGAGCGTGGCCGCGGACTCCATGTCCACGGCGATCGCGCCGGTCGCGAGCAGGTCGGCGCGTTCGGGGCCGCGGACGACGTGGTCCGAGCCGGTCAGCGGCCCGGTGTGGACGGTGCGCCCCGGGACGGCTCGCGCGAGTTCCTTCACGAGCCGGTCGGTCGCGACGCACGCGACGGTGGAGCGCGGATCCCGGGTCTCCTCGGCGACGACCAGGTCGCCGGGGTGCATACCGGGGGCGAGTCCCGCGCAGAAGCCGGTGGCGAGCACGGCGGCTTCGCCGAGCGCCGGGTCGGCGAGGACCCGGGCGACCGAGCGTTCGGCCGCCTTCGGGCCCATGCCGGTACGCAGGACGGTGACCGGCCCGCCGGCGCCGGCGCGGTCGCCGGTGCGCAGGGCGAGGTGCTCGATGCCGAGGGCGCAGGCGATCAGCAGCGGGGACGGGCCGGTCTGCGGGGTCATCAGCTGCCCTTCACCCCGGCCGCGGCGGACTCGGCGGGGGCCTGCGCGGGCCGGGACTTCTTGGCGAAGGGCTCCCCGTGGACGTACCGGCCGAGTGCGGTGAGCGGGAAGACCTGGCGGTAGAGGTGGTAGTTGATGGAGAAGTCCCACGGGAAACCGGTTCCCGTGAAGTAGGGCTCGTCCCACGAGCCGTCCTCGCGCTGGGTGGCAGCGAGCCACTCCACACCGCGCTCCACGGCCTTGGACTCCCGCTCCCCCGCGGCCAGCAGGGCCATCAGCGCCCAGCCGGTCTGCGAGGCGGTCGAGGCGCCCCGGCCGCTCCACTCCCGCACGTACCGGTAGGAGCGCAGGTCCTCGCCCCAGCCGCCGTCCTCGTTCTGCACGGACTCCAGCCAGCGCACCGCGCGGCGGATGGCCGGGTGCGAGGTGGGCAGCCCGGCGGCGGTCAGGGCGGGGATCACGGACCCGGTGCCGTAGACGTAGTTGACGCCCCAGCGGCCGAACCACGAGCCGTCCGCCTCCTGCGCGTCCAGGAGCCACTGGACGCCGCGGCGGGTGCGCGGGTCGTGGGCGAGGCCCTCGACGGCGAGCATCTCGACGACGTGCGCGGTGACGTCCGCGGACGGCGGGTCGATGACCTCGCCGAAGTCGCAGAACGGCAGCCGGTTGGGGAAGGCGCTGGTGTTGTCGACGTCGAAGGCGCCCCAGGCGCCGTTCTTCGACTGCATGCCGAGGTTCCAGCGCACCCCGCGGCCGATGGCCTTCTCCACCCGCTCCGGGTCGTGGTGCCTGACCCGGCGCAGCGCGAGGACGACCTCGGCGGTGTCGTCGATGTCGGGGTAGTTGTCGTTGTGGAACTCGAACGCCCAGCCGCCGGGCGGGAGTCCGGGGCGCTTGACCGACCAGTCGCCGGGGCGCACGATCTGTTCGCCGAGCATCCAGTCCGAGGCCTTCACCAGCTGCGGGTGGTCCTCGGGGACACCGGCGTCGGCCAGCGCGATGGTGGCCAGGCAGGTGTCCCACACCGGGGACTGGCAGGCCTCGATCATCCGGGCGCCGTCCTCGCGCCACACGGCGAAACGGTCCAGCGACTCCAGGCCGGCCCGCATCACGGGGTGTTCGAGGTCGTAGCCGAGCAGGTAGAGCGCGATGACCGAGTAGACGGCCGGGGGCTGGATGCCGCCCCAGCAGCCGTCGTTCTCCTGCCGCTCGATGATCCAGCGGGCGGCGCTGTTCATCGCGGCCTTCCGCAGCCGGCGCGGGGCGACCTTCCGGTAGGCGTGCAGGGCCTTGTCGATGCGCTGGAAGGCGCCGTCCCAGCTGGCCGCCGGGGCCAGGGGGCGGGGCGGGTTGGGCCGGGCCGGGTCGGTGTGCAGTTCGTCCAGCGGGAACGGCGCGGGACGCACCGGCCGCTTCGCGGAGACGATGGTGAGCGGCACGATGGTCTGCCGGGCCCAGCAGCCGAAGTCGTAGATGTTGAGCGGGACCCAGGTGGGGAAGTAGATGAGTTCCGGCGGGAGTTCGGGCAGGTCGTCCCACTTCCACCAGCCGAACAGGGCCAGCCAGATCCGGGTGAAGACGCGGGCGGAGGCGATTCCGCCGCGGGACCTGATCCACTCGGAGGCCCGCGCCATGTGGGGCGCGTCGGGCGAGTCGCCGGCCAGGCGGAGGGCGACATAGGCCTCGATGGTGGTGGACAGTTCGCCGGGGCCGCCGTAGAAGGTGGCCCAGGTGCCGTCCTCGCGCTGCTCGCCGCGGATGAACAGGGCGGCGGCGCGGGTGGTCTCCTCGTCCTGGATGCCGAGGAACTGACGCAGAAGCAGGTCTTCGGCGTCCATCGTGACGTTCGTCTCGAGGTCGCCCTTCCACCAGCCCTGGGTGTCCTGCTTGGAGAGCAGGAAGTCGGTGGCGCGCCGGGTGGCGCGTGCGGCGGCTTCGGGTACCCCGGCCGCCGCGGCGGGGACGGTGCTGTCGGTGTCGCTGGCCGAGGCTGCCAGGGGCCGCAGGGAGGCCCCGGTGCTTCCGTCGGTCGTCGCTGTCATGGCTTCCCCTTCGTGCAGTGTGCATGTGGTGCGTCTGCTGGGTCCGCCGTCGGCCGGTGCTCGTGTTCCCACGACACCGGCCGGCGACTACGCGAGGGCTATTCGACCGATAATGATCATCTCTTTCGTACAACGACGAAGTCCGCGAGGGCCGTGAACCGGTCCCGCACCCGGTCGGGCATGTCGACGGCGTCGAGGGCTTCGATGGCGATGGTGTGCTGGCGACGCGCCTCGTCGGCGGTCCACTCCCGCCCGCCCGCTTCCTCGATGAGGGCGGCACGGGCCGCGAACTCCTCCTCGGAGAAGTTCGCGAAGTCACTGGTCTTGGCGTCGGCGGTGAGGATCTCGCCGAGTCGCTCGGAGGCGGGCCCGCCGGCCGCGAGGGCGGCCACGACCGGCAGCGACTTCTTGCGCTGGCGCAGGTCGCTCCAGGTCTGCTTGCCGGTGGCGTCCGGGTCGCCCCAGATGCCGAGCAGGTCGTCGACGGCCTGGAAGGCGAGGCCCAGGTGGTAGCCGTACTTCTCGAGGGTGTCGGCGGTGGGCTCGTCGGCGCCGCCGAGCACCGCGCCGATGGAGCTGGCGCAGGCGAGCAGCGCGCCGGTCTTGTTGCCCTCCATCTCCAGGCACTCCTCGACGCTGACGCGGTCGCGGTGCTCGTAGGAGATGTCCTGGGCCTGACCGTCGATCAGGGAGCGGCTGGCCTTGGTCAGCCGGCGGGTGGCGCGGCCCGCCTCGACGGTGCCCAGTTCGAGCAGCACCTCGTTGGCGAGGGCGAACAGGGCGTCGCCGACCAGGATGGCCTGGGCGGGGCCGTGCACCTTCCAGACGGTGTCGCGGTGGCGGCGCTGTTCGTCGCCGTCCATCAGGTCGTCGTGCAGGAGGGAGAAGTTGTGCACCAGCTCCACGGCGACCGCGCCGGGCACGCCGGCCTCGGGCGCGGCGCCGGTGACCTCGGCGGAGAGCACGGCGAGCGCGGGGCGTACGGCCTTGCCGCCGTCGCCGTCGGCGGGGTTGCCCTGGGCGTCGATCCAGCCGAAGTGGTAGGCGGCGACGGTGTCCATGGGAGGGGCCAGGCGGTCGACCGCCGCCCGCAGGACCGGCGTGGCCAGGGTCCGGCCGCGCTCCAGAAGCGCGGTCACGTCCACCGTGGTCCGTCGATCGGCCGTCGGGGCCGGGGGCACAGTGGGCACAGTCTTTCCTCCAGTTGCGGTGCCGGGAGTGCGGGAGTCGGTCCCGCGTGGATCGGCTTTCACGCCGCCTCCTCGAAGAAATCGGGAAGGAGGCCGCGGGACCGGCCCGGGGTGCCGAGTGCGGCGGCGGCCGCCCCGACACCGCTGCGAACCGCACTCTCCATGGTCGCGGGCCACCCGGTGGCGGTCCACGCTCCGGCCAGGTAGAGGCCGGGTGCCTTGGTGCGGGCGCCGGGCCTCAGGCGTCCGACGCCGGGGGCGGGGGCGAACGTCGCGGTGCGTTCCCTGGTCACGAAGAAGTCCTTCACCTCGGCACCCCGGGTGCGCGGCAGCAGCCGCTCCAGTTCGGGCAGGTACCGCTCGCGCAGCGCGGCCACGGGCTCGTCGATCTCGCTCTGGGCGGTCGACTGGGACAGCGCCAGGTACTGACCCTCCTTCAGTCCGGAGGCCTCGGTGCGGTCGAACACCCACTGGACCGGGGTGCCGAGGGCCGTGAGGAACGGCGTGGCGAGCACCTTGCGGTCGTAGATCACGTGGATGTTGAGGATCGGCGCGGTGCCGATCTCCAGAAGATTCTCCGGGGCGTCGAGCGCGCCGTCCGGCAGCAGGTCGTGCGCCTCCCGCTGGGGCACGGCGAGGACGACGGCGTCGGCTTCGAGCGTCTCGCCGGGAACCTGAACGCTCCAGCCGCCGTTCTCGTTTACAGAGACGGAGGTGACGCGTGTACGGACCTCGGTACGGACGCCCGCGGAGTCGAGCGCCTTGCGGGCCAGCCGGTCGTGCAGTTCGCCCAGCGGGACTCGGGCCCACCCGATGTCGGCCGCCGACGGGTCGGACAGCAGACCGGTCTTGAACACCATCGCGGCGAGCCCCAGGGAGGCGTCGCCCGCGACCGCGTTGAGGGTGGCGACCCCGACCAGGTCCCACAGGGCCTCGATGGCACGCGCCGACTGACCGTGTGCGGTCAGCCAGCTGCCGAAGTCCTGGGTGTCCAGGGCCGGATCGGAGGGGTCGAGTCCGCCCAGCGCGAGCGCGGCGCGCCCCACGGAGGCGCGTTCGGCGAGGGAGAGGTGCGGGTAGGTCGCCAGGCTGCGCCCCAGGTGCAGGGGCACGGGCAGGGCGTCGCGCCGCAGTCTGCCGAGCCGGTTGCCCTCGGTCCTCGCCAGGTCGACCACGGGCACGTCGAGACGTTCCTGCACCGGTGCGAGCGCCGCTCCGCCGATCCTGTCGAGGAACCACCGGTAGGCGGTGCAGCAGCGCAGGTACACGTGCTGGCCGTTGTCGACGGTGAGGTCGCCGCGCTGGAAGGAGAAGGCGAGCCCGCCCAGCCGGGGACGTCCTTCGAGCAGGGTGACGCGCACGCCGGCGTCGGCGAGCGCGAGCGCGGTGGTGACCCCCGCGAGCCCGCCGCCGACCACGACGGCATGCCCGCCGGGGCCGAGGGCCGAGACGTTCGCGAGCACTCCGCCCTCACGCGTGCCCTTGCCCTGCGTCATGGTGCGCCCTTCCCTGTCCGGCCGCCGTGGTGTTTGAACGGCGTACGGCTGACCGTCTCAGTCAGGGACGCCGAGCGCCACCGCAGGGTTGCCCGCCGCTGCCCGCCGGTGGTTTTGTCCGGGTCCTGGGTGTCGAGTGTGCCCGGTGTGTCCATCAGGCGCGCCTCCTGACGGTCCGCCGGGTGACGTGCCGGGCGTCGAGGCCGGACAGGCCGCGCACGGCGACGTACGCCTTCTCGTGTCCCGGCAGGGAGACCCGGCCGCGCAGCACGGCCTCCGGGTCGCGCTCGATGCGGTCCAGGAGGCGGCGGTAGATGCCGGCCATGGCGGCCACGCAGGCGCCGCTGCGCCGGTCGAGCATCGGCAGCAGCCGGTAGCCCTCGGCGAAGAGGGCGCGGGCCCGGCGCACCTCGAAGTGCACGAGGCCGGTGAAGTCGGAGCCCTCGGGTGGGGTGGGTCCGTCGAACCCGGCCGAGCAGCCGAACTTGGCGAGGTCGTCGGCGGGCAGGTAGGTGCGCCCGCCCTCGGCGTCCTCCCGGACGTCGCGCAGGATGTTGGTGAGCTGAAGCGCCAGCCCGAGTGTGTCGGCGTACTCGGGTGCGCGCTCGGCGCCGCGTGCCCCCGGTTCGGTGCCGAACACGCCGAGCGAGAGGCGTCCAATGGCGCCCGCCACGCAGCGGCAGTAGACCTTGAGGTCGTCCCAGGTCTCGTAGGTCTCGCCGCGCAGGTCCATCTGGACGCCGTCGATCAGCTCGTCGAGGCCGCCGAGCGGGATCGGGAACCGCCGGGCCGCGTCGGCGAGGGCGACGGCGACCGGGTCGGTGTCGTCCTCGCCGACCGCGCCGTCCTGGATCCGGGCGAGCACGGCCCGGGTCTCCTCCAGCCTGGCGGCCTTGACGTCGCCCGGCAGCGCCCCGTCGCCGATGTCGTCCACGCGGCGCGAGAACGCGTACAGCGCGGACATCGCCCGCCGCTTGGGCGTGGGCAGCAGCCGGATGCCGTAGGCGAAGTTGCGTGCCTGCTGACCGGTGACGGCCTCGCAGTAGCTGTAGGCGGCGAGCACCGGTGCCGGCATGTTCGCTGACGACTCCACGGACCCGATCACCCCTCTCCTCGCAGGACCACGCCCGCCTCGCGCAGCAAGTGGACCTTGCCTGACCTGGGCGGGCCGGGAAGTACGTCGTGATCCGCCGCCGTGATCGCGCGCAGCGCCGCCCTTCCGCCCGCCACGAACCCCGCGAGGAGCAGCCGCAGCCTGCCGTGGACGCTACCCACCAGAGGGGCCCCTTCATTCAGCAGGTCGCGGGCGCGAGCGGCCTCGTACGCGATCAGGGCGCGCACGGAGGCGTTGGCGGTGGGGGCGGCGAGGTCCGACTCCTGGACGTGGAAACGTTTCATGTCCTCGGCGGGCAGGTAGATCCGGTCCCGTCCGAGGTCCTCGGCTACGTCCTGGAGATGCTCGACGATCTGCAGGGCGGTGCAGATCTCGTCGGAGCGGCGGATCCGTTCGGGGGTCGAGGTGCCGGTGACGGCCAGGACGAGCCGGCCGACCGGGTTGGCGGACAGCTCGCAGTAGGCGAGCAGGTCGTCGTAGGTCTCGTACCGTGCGACCAGCTGGTCCTGGCGGTTGGCGGCGACCAGGCCGAGGAAGGGCTCGGGGGTCAGCGCGTGGCGGCGCACGGTGGGCACGAGGCGGCGCAGCAGCGGGTGGCGGGGCGGGCCGTCGGAGCCGCCGGAGCCGCCGAAGACGCAGCGCAGGTCCGTCTCGAAGGCGTCCAGCATCAGCAGCCGGTCGTCGGCGCGGTCCTCGGGGACGCCGAGGAGGCGGGCGTCGGCGCCGCCGGGGGCGAGATCGCCGTCGCCGATGTCGTCGACGAGGCGGGCGAAGCCGTAGACGGCCATGAGGTCGGCGCGCCAGGCGCGGGGCAGGAAGAAGGGGGCGACGGGGAAGTTCTCGTCGGCGGCCTTGGCGAGGGTGCCGCGCTCCGGGTCGACGGCGTGCGCCGTCTCGGTGGCCGTCATCGCGGGCTGCCCTGGGCGGGGACGGCGCACGCTTCGGGGAGCCGGGGAGTTTCCGTAGCCATTGCCGTCACATCTCCCGTTCTACACTGCCGACCCAATACACACTATTTCGGACACGCCGCCCCGCCACCCGCGCGGCAGGCCCGCTCCAGGGTGTCGGGCATTATCGCCCCATGTGCCGCGTTTCGGGACCGGTACAGCTTACGTTGTACAACTCACGGGCGTCCGTCGGGGTGCACGACGCATCACAACAACACACCCATTGGCTTCAAGATTCCCGGGAACGCCAGGAGTTGACGCTTCCTTTGCAGACGCGGGGACCCGCCGGAACAGTTCCGGCGGGTCCCCGCGTGTCGGGCTACTTGCCCGTGAACTTCTCGTACTCCTTGAGCACCTCGTCGGTCGGGCCGTCCATGCGCAGCTCGCCGCGCTCCAGCCACAGGACACGGTTGCAGGTGTCTCGGATGGACTTGTTGTTGTGGCTGACCAGGAAGACCGTGCCGGCCTCCTTCTTCAGCTCCCGGATCCGCTCCTCGGAGCGGGTCTGGAACTTGCGGTCGCCGGTCGCCAGCGCCTCGTCGATCATCAGGACGTCGTGGTCCTTGGCGGCGGCGATGGAGAACCGCAGCCGGGCGGCCATGCCGGAGGAGTAGGTGCGCATCGGCAGGGTGATGAAGTCGCCCTTCTCGTTGATGCCGGAGAAGTCGACGATGTCCTGGTAGCGCTCCTTGATCTCCTCGCGGGTCATGCCCATGGCCAGGCCGCCGAGGATGACGTTCCGCTCGCCGGTCAGGTCGTTCATCAGGGCCGCGTTCACCCCGAGCAGGGAGGGCTGGCCGTCGGTGTAGACCTTGCCGCGCTCGGCGGGCAGCAGGCCGGCGATGGCCCGCAGCAGCGTCGACTTGCCGGAGCCGTTGGAGCCGATCAGGCCGATGGCCTCGCCCCGGTGGGCGGTGAAGGAGACGCCGCGCACGGCGTGCACCTTGCGCACGCCCCGCTCCTCGCCGCGCTTGATCATCCGGCTCAGGGCGGCGGTCGCGCTGCCCTTGCCGCTTCTGGCGCCGTTGACGCGGTAGACGATGTGCAGTTCGTCCGCGATGACCGTCGGCACCCGCTGGTCCTGCTGCTGCTCAGCCACGGCCGTACCTCTCCTCCGCCTTCCAGAAGTACACGAAGCCGCCGACGGCGAGGACCACGGCCCAGCCGAGCCCGACCGCCCACACGTGCGGCGGCAGGTTGTCGGAGCCGTACCCGTCGATCAGCGCGAAGCGGATCAGGTCCATGTAGACGGCGGCCGGGTTCCACTGGAGCACGTCGGCGAGCCAGTCCGGCTTGTCCTTCAGCATGACCGGGATGGAGAACATGACGCCCGAGGCGTACATCCAGGTCCGCATGATGAACGGCATCAGCTGGGCCAGGTCCGGTGTCTTGGCCCCCATGCGGGCCACGACGAGCGCGAGGCCCACGTTGAACAGGAACTGCAGGACGAGGGCCGGGAGGACCAGGAGCCAGGACAGCGAGGGGTAGCTGCCGAAGCCGATGACCACGGCGAACATGACGATCATCGACGCCAGCAGCTGCTGGAGCTGCTGGAGCGCGAACGAGATGGGCAGCGAGGCGCGCGGGAAGTGCAGCGCCCGCACCAGTCCGAGGTTGCCGGAGATGGCGCGCACACCCGCCATCGCGGAGGACTGGGTGAAGGTGAAGACGAACACGCCCGTCACGAGGAACGGGATGTACACGTCCTTGGGCATGCCCCGGCCCGCGTTGAGGATGAGACCGAAGATCGCGAAGTAGACGAACGCGTTCAGCAGCGGGGTGGCCACCTGCCACAGCTGGCCGAGCTTGGCCTGGCTGTACTGGGCGGTCAGCTTCGCCCGGGAGAAGGCGAGAATGAAGTGCCGCCGTCCCCAGAGCTGACGGACGTACTCCACGAGGGAAGGTCTGGCACCGCTCACGGACAGCCCGTACTTGGCGGCGAGCCGGGCCGGTGTGAGGCCCTCGTCGGGCGACACGGGCTTGGTCATGGCGACCGTGCCGTCGTGCGTTGTCTCACTCACTGGTGGATACTTTCGTCTTCGAAAATGCTCGGCCGCGCGGGCCTGCATGGACCTGGTGGCCCCGGTCGGGGCCGGAACGCTCTCGGTACGAGCTTGTCAGATCACCGGGGGCCGGCCCAGCCGGGTCAGCCGCCACACCGTACGCCACCGCATGGGCCGGCGGGGACCGCACGGGGTGGCCCAGCCCTCGCGGAAGCCGCCGAACCAGGCCTTGAGCGCAGGTCGCGACGGGCGGCGCAGCAGGGTCAGCGCCATCCACACCCCGAGGTAGACGGGGACCAGGAGCGCGGGCAAGTTGCGGCGGGCGAGCCAGACGCGGTTGCGGGCGACCATGCGGTGGTAGACCGCGTGCCGCGAGGGCGCGGTCGTGGGGTGGTTGAGCACCATGTCGGACCGGTAGTCGATCATCCAGCCCGCGTCCAGGGCCCGCCAGGCCAGGTCGGTCTCCTCGTGGGCGTAGAAGAACGCGTCCGGCAGCCCGCCGACCTGGGTCAGGACGCGGGTGCGCACCGCGTTGGCGCCGCCGAGGAAGGTGGTGACCCGGGAGGAGCGCATCGGGTCGGAGGCGCGCAGCCTCGGGACGTGCCGGCGCTGGGTCTCGCCGGTGTCCGGGTCGGCGATGCGGAAGCTGATGATGCCGAGTTCGTCGTCGGCGGCGAAGGCCTCGCGGCACAGCTCGGCGGTGTCGGTGCGGGCGAGCAGGCCGTCGTCGTCGAGGAAGAGCAGGACGTCGACGTCGCCGCCGCCGGGGCCGAAGGCCTCGATGCCGACGTTGCGGCCGCCGGGGATGCCCAGATTCTCGGGCAGCTCGACGGTGCGCACGCCCTCGGGCACCTCCGGGACGGGGGCACCGTTGCCGACCACGACGACCTCGACCGGGTCGCCGTCCTGCTTGGCAACCGAGTCGAGCAGGGCGCGCAGCTCCTCGGGGCGGTTGCCCATCGTGATGACGACGGCGCCGACCTTCATGGGCGTACTCACTTCAGCCTGCTGGAGGCGAGGATGGACACCAGGTGCAGCAGGGTCTGCAGCAGCGCGATGCCGGCGAGTACGGCGGTGCCGAGGCGGGTGAAGAACAGGTCGCCGCGCGCCTGGTCGACGATCGCGAGGACGAGGATCAGCAGGGACGCCTCGATGCCGAGGATGAGCCGGTGGAACTTGAGCGCCCCGGCGGCCCGGCGGGCCAGCGCCATGCCGGAGGAGCGGATCTCGGAGGCGGCCTCCTTGACCGGGGGCATCCCGTTCTGGTGCCGGGCGACGCCCACCAGGTCGGTCTCGGCCTTGATCAGGATGGCGCCGAGCGCGGCCAGGGTGCCGAGGAAGGCCCACAGCCAGTCGATGCGTCCGGTGCCCCAGATGTCGGCGGCGCGCAGGCCGAGGCCGACCAGGACGGCGGCGTCGGTCAGGTAGGCGCCGACGCGGTCCAGGTAGACCCCGCCGAGCGAGTACTGCTTCCTCCAGCGCGCGATCTCGCCGTCGACGCAGTCGAGCAGCAGGTACAGCTGGACCGCGACCACGCCGAGCACGGCACCCCAGACGCCCGGCACGAGCAGCGCGGGGGCCGCGAGCACGCCGCAGACGGTCATCAGGTACGTGAGCTGGTTGGGCGTGACCCTGGTGTTCACCAGGTAGCGGTCGATCCGCAGCGAGACCTCACGCATGTAGAGGCGTCCCGCCCAGTGCTCACCGCTGCGCCGGTCCTTGACCCCCGCGGGATGGACGACCGGGCGTAGTTCAGCTACCGATGGCCTTGACATAGTCGGCGTACAGGTCCTTGATCTGGTCGGTTTTGAGGTCGAGGTGCTCGAGGATCGTGTAGCGGCCGGGCCGCGTCTGGGGGGCGAACTCCACGGCCCGGAAGAACTCCTCGGGCGTGAACCCGATCTCCTCGGGCAGCACCGGCAGCCCGTGCCGCCGCAGGACCTCGGCCATGTGGGCGGACTCCTCGTGGGCCCCGCGCAGGTACATCGCGAAGGCCGCGCCCAGGCCGCACTGCTCGCCGTGGGCGGCGGCGCGGGTGGGGAAGAGCAGGTCGAAGGCGTGGTTGATCTCGTGGCAGGCGCCGGAGGCGGGCCGCGAGTCGCCGGAGACCGACATGGCGATGCCGGTGAGGACCAGTGCCTCGGCCAGCACCTGGAGGAAGTCGTTGTCGCCGATGCCGCCGGGGTGCCGGAGCACGGCCTCGCCGGCCTGGCGGGCCATCGCGGCGGCCAGGCCGTCGATCCGCTCGCCCTTGACGCGGTTGGCCAGCTCCCAGTCCGCGATCGCCGAGACGTTGGAGACGGCGTCGCCGATGCCGGCGCGCACGAAGCGGGCCGGGGCGGCGCGGACGACGTCCAGGTCGATGACGACGGCGATCGGGTTCGGCACGCCGTAGGAGCCCCGGCCCGCGTCGTTGTCGAGGGTGGCGACCGGGGAGCACAGGCCGTCGTGCGCGAGGTTGGTCGGCACGGCGACCAGCGGGAGGCCGATGCGCGCCGCCGCGAACTTGGCGCAGTCGATGATCTTGCCGCCGCCGAGGCCGACGACCGCGTCGTAGTGGCCGCCCTTCATGGCGCCGGCGAGCTTGATCGCGTCGTCCAGCGTCCCGCCGCCGACCTCGAACCAGTCGGCGCCGGGCAGCGACGGGGCGACGCGCTCGCGCAGCCGGGCACCCGAGCCGCCGCTGACGGCGACGGCGAGCTTGCCCGAGTGGGAGATGCGCTCGTCGGCGAGTACGCACCCCAGGTCGTCGAGGGCACCCGCGCGGATGTCCACGACGACCGGCGACGGGATGAGCCTCGTCAGTACAGGCACGCGATCTCCCTGCCCTTGGCGAGGTCGTCGTGGTTGTCGATCTCGACCCACTTGACGTCGCCGATCGGAGCCACGTCGACCTTGAAGCCGCGGTTGACGAGCTCCTGGTAGCCGTCCTCGTAGTACAGCTGCGGGTCGCGCTCGAAGGTGGTCTTCAGCGCGTCGGCCAGGTCCGCGGCGGCCTCGCCCTCGATGAGGGTGACGCCGATGTACTCGCCACTCGCCTCGGCCGGGTCCATCAGCTTGGTGATGCGCCGGACGCCCTTGTCGGGGTCGACGACGACCTTCATCTCCTCCTCGGCGAGGTTCTTCACCGTGTCGAGGGCGAGGATGATCTTCTTGCCGTCGCCGCGGGCGGCGAGCAGGGTCTTCTCGACGGAGACCGGGTGCACGGTGTCGCCGTTGGCGAGGATCACGCCGTCCTTGAGGGCGTCACGGCCGCACCACAGGGAGTAGGCGTTGTTCCACTCCTCGGCCTTGTCGTTGTCGATCAGGGTGAGCTTGACGCCGTACTTCTGCTCCAGCGCCTCCTTGCGGTCGTACACGGCCTCCTTGCGGTAGCCGACGATGATCCCGACCTCGGTCAGGCCGACCTCGGCGAAGTTCGCCAGCGTCAGGTCGAGGACCGTGATGCTGTCCTCCGCGCCCTCGGGGCCGACCGGGACCAGTGCCTTGGGCAGGATGTCGGTGTAGGGGCGCAGACGGCGTCCGGCGCCGGCCGCCAGCACGAGGCCGATCATGCGGGTTCTCCTTCGTCGTGTACGGCGGGTGCGCCGACCTTGTGGGCGGCGACCCAGAAGCGGATGCTCTCGACGAGCACCACGAGTGCCACGGCCACGGCGAGGACCGTGAGCGCGAGCTTGAACTGTGTGGCGGTGAGCAGCACGGCCAGCACGCAGATCACCAGCGTGCGGCCCTCGTGCCCGCCGATCGTCCGCACCAGCCACTGCGGCGGCGCGCCCGCGTCGCCGCGGATGCGGTAGACCGTGTCGTAGTGATGGTAGGCGACCGCGGCAACCAGCCCGAAAGCCGCCGGAAGGGCCCCGTTCACGTCGGCCTTCGCGGCCAGTGCCAGGACCGTGAGGTATTCCGCGGCCCGGAAGAACGGCGGGACCAGCCAGTCGAGGGCGCCCTTGAGGGGGCGGGCGACGGCGAGGGCGGAGGTCAGGACGTAGACGATCGCGGCGACGAGCGGCCAGGGGCCGCCGAAGCCGGTGAGCGCGGCCGCGGCGACGACGGCGGCGCCGCCGAGGAGGGCGACGGCGGGGGCGGTGAAGCCGGGCAGCCGGCGGGCGGCGGTGCGCAGGCCCTTGGCGCCGGCGTCGGCGAGCGGGCCGCTGTCGGCGAGGTCGGCCAGCGCCTTCGCCGCCCGGTCGGTGCGGGTGGCCCTGCGGGTCAGCGAGCGCAGGACCCGGCCGGCGGTGGTGTAGGTCGCGGAGAACGCGCAGCCGATCAGCAGCGCGTAGAAGGTGATCCGGGGCGTGGCCAGCGCGGTCAGCACGGCGATCATGGCCCAGCGTTCGCCGATCGGGAGCACGATCATGCGGCGCGCCCAGACCGTCCAGCCGACGCTGTCCAGCTTGTCGGAGAGGGCGGCGGTGGGGCTGGTGTTGGCGGAGGCGTCGTGGTTGGCCTCGTTGAAGGAGAAGTCGACGACGTGACGGCAGGTCTGCAGGACCATCGCGCCCAGCGCGAGGGCCCACACGTCGTCGCCGCCGCGGGCGGCGCCGAGGGCGAGGCCCGCGTAGTAGGCGTACTCCTTGGCCCGGTCGAAGGTGGCGTCGAGCCAGGCGCCGAGCGTGGAGTACTGCAGGGAGTAGCGGGCGAGCTGCCCGTCGGTGCAGTCGAGGACGAAGGACGCGATGAGCAGGACGCCGGCGGCGACGAAACCGCCGCGGGTGCCGGTGGCGGCGCAGCCCGCCGCTATGAGCGCGGTGATCAGCGAGGCGGTGGTGACCTGGTTGGGGGTCAGTCCGCGGCGCGCGCACCAGCGGGCGATGTAGCGGGAGTAGGGGCTGATGAAGAAGGTGGTGAAGAAACCGTCGCGGGCCTTGACCGCCGACTTCAGGCGTACGGCCTCGTCGTCGACGGCGGCGACGGCCTGCCGTGCCTCGTTGCGGGCCTGCGGGTCGGCGGGGACGGCGGCGACGAGGCTGCCGAGCTCGGGGCGGTGGACGTCGGCGCCGTCGGCGTCGAGGGCGGCGGTGATCCGGTCGGCGAGGCTGTCGACGGCCACGGCGGTGCCGCCACCCGCGGAGTTCTCGCGGGCCATCGCGCGGGTCAGCGCCTGGCGGGCCGCCGGCTGGGCGGTCACGGCGCCCGGGACCGCGGCGAGCGGGAAGCGGGGGTCGGTGAGGCCGAGGCGCAGGGCGTGCGGGTGGCCCACGAAGCGGGCGTCGACCACGGCGACCCGCTCCCCGCCCGGGACCCGGGCCAGGAGGGTCTCGGTGTCGGCGGCGCCGGAGGCGAGGTGCACGTCGAAGCCCAGGGACCGCAGCTCGCTCTCGATCGACGAACCGGGGACCGGCTGACCGGTGAGGATGGCGGTCGGCAACCGAACTCACTCCCTGGTGCCGGCGCCGCGGCGCCGGGCCTGTGCATGGTGGAGCGCCCGTGCCTGAGGCACCCGGGCGGCATGTCGGCAGAGGTTATCGGATGCCGGGAACGCCGTGTTCACCGCCCGTTTCACGGTCGGTCGACGCCGCTTGCACCCACCTTCGCCGCGATCATCATTGTGGATCCGGGGCCCGTCCCACAAACCGCGCTCCCAGACCGGGCATCGCGGACATCGCACAGTGTCGGCGGTTGTTCGCACAGGGTCAGGGCACTCCTGGGCGGACCACGTCGGCATTCGGCGGAGGCGACGCTTCCGAATGCCTCGCAGCGCTCTGACCTGCATAGCGTTTTCCCAGGTCAGGGCACATGACAACGGTGTTCAGTGCCGCGTTGCCCGATACCCCCTACCCGTAGTTGACTGTCATCCGGGCGCCCGGGGCCGGACGCCCCTGCGGACAAGGAGGCGGCTTTCTCATGGGGGCTGGGCACGATCACGGGCACGGACACGGGGGGCACGCCGGCGGGACGGTGACCGCCGCCTACCGGGGCCGGCTGCGGGTGGCGCTGGCGATCACCCTCGCGGTCATGGTCGTCGAGATCGCCGGCGGTCTGCTCGCCGACTCGCTCGCGCTGATCGCCGACGCCGCGCACATGGCGACGGACGCCCTGGGGCTCGGCATGGCCCTGCTGGCCGTCCACTTCGCGAGCCTCCCGCCGAGCGACCGCCGCACCTTCGGCTACGCCCGCGCCGAGATCCTGGCCGCCCTGGCCAACTGCCTGCTGCTGCTCGGGGTCGGCGGTTACGTCCTGTACGAGGCGATCGACCGGTTCATCACGCCGGCCGACACCGCGGGCGGGCCGACCGTGGTCTTCGGCGCGATCGGCCTGGTGGCCAACATGGTGTCGCTGTCGCTGCTGATGCGCGGCCAGAAGGAGAGCCTGAACGTGCGGGGCGCCTTCCTGGAGGTGGCGGCGGACGCGCTGGGCTCCCTGGCGGTGATCGTCTCGGCGCTGGTCATCCTGGCCACCGGCTGGCAGCCCGCCGACCCGATCGCGTCGCTGCTGATCGGCCTGATGATCGTGCCGCGTACCTGGCGGCTGCTGCGCGAGACCCTGGACGTGCTCCTGGAGGCCGCCCCCAAGGGCGTGGACATCGCCGAGGTGCGCGCCCACATACTGGCCCTCGACGGGGTCGAGGACGTGCACGACCTGCATGCCTGGACCATCACCTCGGGCATGCCCGTGCTGTCGGCGCACGTGGTGGTCGACGGCGAGGCGCTGAGCGCGATCGGCCACGAGAAGATGCTCCACGAGCTGCAGGGCTGCCTGGGCGACCACTTCGACGTGGAGCACTGCACGTTCCAGCTGGAACCCAGTGGTCACGCGGAGCACGAGGCGCGGTTGTGCCGTTGAGGTTCGGCGGGGGACACACCGGGCCGCCGAACCGTCCGGGGTTGCTGGGGACCGAACCGTCCGGGGCTGCTGGGGGGCGCGCAGGCAGCGGAACGCGCCGTTGAACGCCCCCGTCCGCTTCCGGTCCGCCGCGATGCCCTGCCCGGAGGCGAGGGACCGGGGGTTCCGGGAGGGCGGCGCCGGGAACGGTCTTCCATCGGACCCCTGCTCGGTGTCCGACCGGCCGCCCCCGGTGCCCGCGCGGGCACCGGGACATGCGGGTGTGCCGGGAAGTGCCGAGAGTGCCGGATTCGTACGGCACACTTGGGGCGCGAGGACCGATGTGAAGGATGGGTATGCCGATCACTCCTGCCACCGCGACGCCCAGCTCGTCGAACGGCACCGCAGACGCGATTTTGCTGGAACTGGTCGACGAGAACGGCTTGACGATCGGCACCGCGGAGAAGCTCTCCGCGCACCAGCCGCCGGGACGGCTGCACCGCGCCTTCTCCGTGTTCCTCTTCGACGAGCGGGGGCGGCTGCTGCTCCAGCAGCGGGCGCTGGGCAAGTACCACTCCCCCGGCGTGTGGTCCAACACCTGCTGCGGCCACCCCTACCCGGGTGAGGCTCCGTTCGCGGCGGCGGCCAGGCGGACGTACGAGGAGCTGGGGGTGTCGCCCTCGCTGCTCGCCGAGGCGGGCACGGTGCGCTACAACCATCCCGACCCGGCCTCCGGGCTGGTCGAGCAGGAGTACAACCACCTCTTCGTCGGCCTGGTGCAGGCCGAGCTGCGCGCGGACCCGGAGGAGGTGGCGGAGACGGCCTTCGTGTCCCCGGCGGAGCTGACGGAGCGGCACGCGAAGGACACCTTCTCGGCGTGGTTCATGACGGTGCTGGACGCTGCCCGGCCGGCCGTCCGCGAGCTGACGGGCCCGTCGGCGGGCTGGTGAGCCGACCCCGCGGCGGGGTGTCCGGGGCGGAGCGTCCTGCCGCGGAACGTGCTACCGCGGGGCGTGCTTGAGCGGCAGGGCGGCCCAGATCACCTTGCCGCCGCTCGCGGTGTGGGCGATGTCGCAGGCCCCGCCCGCCTCCCTGGTGACCTCGCGGACCAGGAGCAGCCCCCGCCCGCCGGTGCGGCCGTGGTCGGTCTCCAGGGCGGTCGGGCGGTAGGGGTGGTCGTCCTCCACGGCCACCCGCACCCACTCGGGTCCGACGGCGACCTCGACGGCGAGCTCCGGCGAGAGCACGGCCGCGTGCCGGACCGCGTTGGTGACCAGTTCCGAGACGATCAGCAGAAGGGCCTGCGTGACGTCGTCGCAGACCGGCACTCCCTGGCGCGTCAGCAGGTCGCGCACGGCGTGCCGGGCCTGCGGGACCGAGGCGTCCACGGCGGGGGCGGTGAACCGCCAGACACCTTCGTACGGCAGCGGCCCGGCGGGCCCGGTCTCGTCCATGGTCCGGTCGCCACCCCTGGGCTCGATTGTCACCACACCCCTGAGTGTTGGTAACGCGCCGGGCCGCTCCCGGGGACTGAACACAAGTCAGCAAAAATCGAGCGGTTTCTGATCGTTGGCGCATGACACGCGACCGTTCCTGTCCCGCCCGCCCGGCCGCTCGACACGGAGGGCCGATGGATAGCATCCGGTCCATGGAGCCGCAGCTGCTGCACCGGGTCGCCGACTCGGTCGCCACCGTCGTCGTCCACCACCCGGCCAAGCGCAACGCCATGACGGCCGGGATGTGGCGGGCGCTGCCCCGCGTCCTCGACGGCCTGGCCGCCGACCCCGGGGTGCGGGCGCTGGTGCTCACCGGTGAGGGCGCCACGTTCTGCGCCGGGGCGGACATCTCGACCCTGCGCGAGTCGGCCGAGGAGGCGCAGGGTCTGGCGGTACGGGCCGAGGAGGCCCTCGCCGCGTTCCCCAAGCCGACGCTGGCGGCGATCCGGGGGCACTGTGTGGGCGGCGGGGCACAGCTGGCGGCCGCGTGCGACCTGCGGTTCGCCGAGGAGACGGCGCTGTTCGGCGTGACCCCGGCCAAGCTGGGGGTCGTGTACCCGGCGTCCGCGACCCGGCGGCTGGTGGCGTTGACAGGGCCCGCCACGGCGAAGTACCTGCTGTTCAGCGGCGAGTTGATCGACGCTGCCCGGGCGCTGCGCACCGGACTGGTGGACGAGGTGCTGCCGGAGGGCGAACTCGACAAGCGGGTGGCGGAGTTCACCCGGGTGCTGGCGTCCCGCTCGCTGCTGACGCAGGCGGCGGCCAAGGAGTTCGCGAACGGACGCACGGACCGTGACGACCACTGGGCCGCGCAGGCACGCGGCAGCGGCGACACCGCGGAGGGGGTCGCCGCCTTCCTGGAGCGCAGGCAGCCGCGGTTCGGCTGGAGCGGGCCCGCGCCGGGGTGAACGGGCCGGGTCCGCGGAACTCCTCGCCGAGGTGCGCCGCCGCGTTCTGGTCGTCCTCTTCGACGACGTGCGGATTCGACGACGTGCGGAGTCTCGGTGTCACCGGCCCGGTGGCGGTCTTCGCGGGCGCCGAGAAGTACACACTCGCCCCCGGCGGCCAGGGCACCGGGTCCCCGCCCGGCCCGCGCCCGACCGACCGGCTGCGCGGGCACGGGCCGCGTGCCCGGCGTCCGGCCTCCGTCCGCACCGGGGCGATCCCGCCGGCCCGGGCCGGCGGGCCGCCGCGCCACCACCCACCGGGACCACGGCCACCGTGCCGAGTCCGCCGGGCCGCCGCGCCATGCCGTCGATGCCTCGTCCACCGCCCGATGGCCACGAATGACGAGGATCCCGCCTCTCCCGCCGTGCGCCGCACAGGCCCGCAGGACGTACTGAGCGGTTGGTAACGTGCGGGGCATGACAACTGCCGCCATCGACGCACGCGCGGGCCGCCGCTGCCACAACGCGCTCAACTCCCTGCACTCGACGCACTACTTCTCCCCCGACCTGGGCCGGGAGCTGGGCGCCCTCGGGGTCACCGACGCCCGGGCCGTCAATTTCGCGGTGCGTGCCGCCGCGCTGGGCGCGGTCGGCGCCGGCGCCGTGACGGCGGCTTTCTACAACTACAAGCACGACCTGGTCGCCCGGCACGTGCCCGCCGTGTGGGAGAAGGTCGCGCCGGAGCAGGCCCTGGCGGCACGCCTGCGTGCCGTGGACACGACGCTGCGCCGGCTGCTGGGCGAGGACGCCGTGGCGTCGGCGGAGATGGCGGAGGCCGCCGAGCTGGCCCTGCGCGCCGCCGAGGGCTGCTCGCGCGGCGCCCGCCCGCTCTACTCGGCCCACGCGGACCTGCCCGTGCCCGACGCCCCGCACCTGGCGCTCTGGCACGCGGCGACGCTGCTGCGCGAGCACCGCGGCGACGGCCACCTCACCGCCCTGACGACCGCCGGCCTGGACGGCCTGGAGGCGCTGGTGACGCACACCGCGACCGGCAAGGGCATGGCACCGAAGTGGATCTTCACCACCCGGGGCTGGACCCGGGAGGAGTGGAACGCGGCCGCCGGCCGGCTGCGGGAGCGCGGACTGATCGACGCGGCGGGTGAGCTGACGGAAGAGGGCACGGCCCTGCGCGAGGGGATCGAGCGGGAGACCGACCGGCTGGACGCCGCACCCTACGCCCACCTCGGAGCCGAGGGCGTGGCGCGCCTGACGGAACTGGGGGCGGCCTTCGCGCGTACGGCGCTCGGTGCGGGCGCCTTCCCCGCGGACCTGCTCGCCAAGCGCTGACGCGCCGCCGACACGCCCGGGCGCGCACGGGGACGCACGGACAGGCATGCGGCACCGGTGCGGAGGTACCCGTACGTCTCCCGGCCGAGGTGGCCGGGAGACGAAAGGGGCTGACTCGTGTTCCGTGCCATCGCAGACGTACTGCGCCAGATCGGTGGCGCGGTCGCCACCGTGGTGACGCTTCCCTTCCGGGCCCTGGCCCGGCTCTTCGGCGGGGCCTCGTCCGCCACCCGGGGCCAGGTCTGATCTCGGCCCCTTGCCACCGGTTCCGACCGGCCGGGACGGCGCCCTGATCCACGATCGTCGTCGCCACCTGCCACAATTGCCGCGCAACCTCAGTGAGAAGGCGGTACGGGATCGTGACGACACCCGGGTCCAGCGCGTCCGACGCGTCCAGCGCGTCCATCGACGTGAGGTCCATCGAAAGCAGGATCGCCGACGAGCTCGGCGTGCGGGAGCGGCAGGTGAAGGCCGCGGTCGAGCTGCTGGACGGCGGTTCGACGGTGCCCTTCATCGCCCGCTACCGCAAGGAAGCGACCGAGATGCTCGACGACGCGCAGCTGCGCACGCTCGAGGAACGGCTGCGCTACCTGCGGGAGCTGGAGGAGCGGCGTACGGCGATCCTCGACTCGGTGCGTGAGCAGGGCAAGCTCACCGAGGAGCTTGAGGCGCGCATCCGCGGCGCGGAGACCAAGGCGCGCCTGGAGGACATCTACCTGCCGTTCAAGCCGAAGCGGCGGACGAAGGCGCAGATCGCGCGCGAGGCGGGTCTCCAGCCGCTGGCCGAGGGTCTGCTCGCCGACGCGTCGGTGGACCCCCTCGCCGCGGCGGCCGCGTTCGTCGACGCCGGCAAGGGTGTGGCCGATCCGCAGGCCGCCCTGGACGGGGCGCGCTCGATCCTCACGGAGAAGTTCTCGGAGGACGCCGACCTGATCGGCGAGCTGCGCGAGCGGATGTGGGGGCGCGGGCGGCTCGCCGCCAAGGTGAAGGACGGCAAGGAGGAGGCGGGCGCGAAGTTCGCCGACTACTTCGACTTCGCCGAGCCGTTCACCGACCTGCCCTCGCACCGTGTCCTCGCGATGCTGCGCGGCGAGAAGGAGGACGTGCTCGACCTCGTCCTGGAGCCCGAGGAGCCCACCGAGGGCCCGTCCTCGTACGAGGCGATCGTCGCGAGCCGGTTCGGGATCGCCGACCGCGGCCGGCCGGCCGACAAGTGGCTGGGCGACACCGTCCGCTGGGCCTGGCGCACCCGCATCCTGGTCCACCTCGGCATCGACCTCAGGCTGCGGCTGCGCACCGCGGCGGAGGACGAGGCAGTGAACGTCTTCGCCGCCAACCTGCGCGACCTGCTGCTCGCCGCCCCCGCGGGCACGCGGGCGACGCTCGGCCTGGACCCCGGTTTCCGTACCGGCGTGAAGGTCGCCGTGGTCGACGCGACCGGCAAGGTCGTGGCCACGGACGTGATCCACCCGCACGTCCCCGCCAACCGGTGGGACGAGGCGATCGCCAAGCTGGCGCGGCTGGCGAAGGAGCACGCGGTCGACCTCGTCGCCATCGGCAACGGCACGGCTTCCCGCGAGACGGACAAGCTCGCCGGGGAACTGATCTCCAAGCACCCGGAGTTGAAGCTCACGAAGGTGATGGTGTCCGAGGCGGGCGCCTCGGTGTACTCGGCCTCCGCCTTCGCCTCCCAGGAGCTGCCGGACATGGACGTCTCGCTGCGCGGCGCGGTCTCGATCGCCCGCCGGCTGCAGGACCCGCTGGCGGAGCTGGTGAAGATCGACCCGAAGTCGATCGGCGTCGGCCAGTACCAGCACGACCTGTCCGAGGTGAAGCTGTCGCGTTCACTGGACGCGGTGGTCGAGGACTGTGTGAACGGCGTGGGGGTGGACGTCAACACGGCCTCCGCACCGCTGCTGGCCCGGGTCTCCGGCATCACCTCCGGGCTCGCCGAGAACATCGTGGCGCACCGCGACACGAACGGGCCGTTCACGTCGCGGACCGCGCTGAAGAAGGTGTCGCGGCTCGGCCCCAAGGCGTACGAGCAGTGCGCGGGCTTCCTGCGGATCCGGGGCGGTGACGACCCGCTGGACGCGTCCAGTGTGCACCCCGAGGCGTACCCCGTGGTGCGGCGGATGGTGAAGACCGCCGGGCAGGAGGTGGCCGGGCTGATCGGCAACACGTCGGTGCTGCGGTCGCTGAGGCCGGACCAGTTCGTGGACGAGACGTTCGGTCTGCCGACGGTGACCGACATCCTGCGGGAGCTGGAGAAGCCGGGGCGCGATCCTCGGCCCGCCTTCAAGACGGCCACCTTCAAGGAGGGCGTGGAGAAGATCTCCGATCTGTCGTCCGGGATGGTGCTGGAGGGGGTCGTCACGAACGTCGCCGCGTTCGGGGCGTTCGTGGACGTCGGGGTGCATCAGGACGGGCTCGTGCACGTGTCGGCGATGTCCAGGACGTTCGTGAAGGATCCGCGGGACGTGGTGAAGCCCGGGGACATCGTGAAGGTGAAGGTGATGGACGTCGACATTCCGCGGAAGCGGATTTCGTTGACGTTGCGGTTGGACGACGAAGCCGCTGCGCAGGGGGAGCCGAAGAGGGAGCGGGGCGGGAAGCCGCCTCGGCAGCGGCAGCAGCGGCAGGGCAGTTCCGGGGGCGGTAAGGGGCGGCCTTCGTCGGCGCCTGCTGCGTCCAACGGGGCGATGGCGGACGCGTTGCGGCGGGCCGGGTTGGCGTAGGCCGTCCGGCGGTTGCAGCGGGGGGTGGGTGCGCGGCCCGGCGGTGCGGGGTGCCGCTGCGCCCACCCGTGCCGCCCCCAGCGGCACGATTGCCCGCAGCTGGGGGGGGAGCGGCTACGTGCGTTCCGTCACCTTGCCGTTCGTTACCTCCAGGCGGCGGGTGACCTTGACCGCGTTGAGCATGCGGCGGTCGTGGGTGACGAGGAGGAGGGTGCCCTCGTAGGCGTCCAGGGCCGATTCGAGCTGTTCGATGGCCGGCAGGTCGAGGTGGTTGGTCGGTTCGTCCAGGACCAGGAGGTTGACGCCCCTGCCCTGGAGGAGGGCGAGGGCGGCCCTGGTGCGTTCGCCGGGTGAGAGGGTGGACGCCGGGCGCGTGACGTGGTCGGCCTTGAGGGCGAACTTGGCCAGGAGCGTGCGGATCTCCGCCGGTTCCAGGTCGGGGACGGCGGCGCGGAAGGCGTCGAGCAGGATCTCGGGGCCGTGGAACAGCTTGCGGGCCTGGTCGACCTCGCCGAGCAGGACTCCGGAGCCGAGCGCCGCGTGCCCGCAGTCGAGCGGGACGCGGCCGAGCAGGGCGCCGAGGAGCGTGGACTTGCCCGTGCCGTTGGCTCCCGTCACCGCCACCCGGTCCGCCCAGTCGATCTGGAGGGAGACCGGGCCGAGCACGAAGTCGCCGCGCCTGACCTCGGCGTCGCGCAGGGTGGCGACGACCGCGCCCGAGCGGGGCGCCGACGCGATCTCCATGCGCAGTTCCCATTCCTTGCGCGGTTCCTCTACGACCTCCAGGCGTTCGATCATGCGCTGGGTCTGGCGGGCCTTGGCGGCCTGCTTCTCGCTGGCCTCGCTGCGGAACTTGCGGCCGATCTTGTCGTTGTCGTTGCCCGCCTTGCGCCGGGCGTTCTTGACGCCCTTGTCCATCCAGGCGCGCTGCGTCTGGGCCCTGTCCTGGAGCGAGGACCGCTTGTCGGCGTACTCCTCGTACTCGTCGCGGGCGTGCCGCCGGGCCACCTCGCGTTCTTCCAGGTACGCCTCGTAGCCGCCGCCGTAGAGGTTGATCTGCCGCTGGGCGAGGTCGAGTTCGAGGACCTTGGTGACGGTGCGGGTGAGGAACTCGCGGTCGTGGCTGACGACCACGGTGCCGGCGCGCAGGCCGGTCACGAAGCGTTCGAGGCGCTCCAGGCCGTCCAGGTCGAGGTCGTTGGTCGGCTCGTCGAGGAGGAAGACGTCGTAGCGGGAGAGGAGGAGGGAGGCGAGGCCGACGCGGGCCGCCTGGCCGCCGGACAGGGACGTCATCGGCTGGTCCAGGTCGACGGTCAGGCCCAGCGCCCCGGCGGTCTCCTCCGCCCGGTCGTCGAGGTCGGCGCCGCCCAGGGCAAGCCACCGCTCCAGGGTGGTCGCGTAGGCGTCGTCGGCTCCGGGGGCGCCGTCCACCAGGGCCTGGGTGGCCTCGTCCATGGCGCGCTGGGCATCGGTGACTCCGGTGCGGCGGGCCAGGAACTCCCGGACGCTCTCGCCGGGGCGGCGCTCCGGCTCCTGCGGAAGATGGCCGACGGTGGCGGTGGGCGGGGACAGGCGCAGTTCGCCCTGTTCCGGGGCGGTCAGTCCGGCGAGCAGCCGCAGGAGGGTGGACTTGCCCGCGCCGTTGGCCCCGACGAGGCCGATCACGTCGCCGGGTGCGACGACGAGGTCGAGCCCGGTGAACAGGGAGCGGTCGCCGTGGCCGGCGGCGAGGTTCTTGGCGACGAGGGTGGCAGTCATCAGACCGTCGATCCTAGCCGCGCCCGGGCACACCGGTTCCGGGCGGCGGGGCGCGTCCGGCGGTCATGCGCAGGGGTGCTCCCCGGGGCGGGGCCGCACCGGGCACGGCATGGGGCGTTCGGTTAACGTCCTGGTGTGGAAACCGAACTGGATGGCGAACTGACCGGTGAAGTCGTCGTGGTCGGCGGCGGCGTGATCGGGCTGACGACGGCCGTCGTCCTCGCCGAGCGGGGCAGACGGGTACGGCTGTGGACGCGGGAGTCCGTGGAGCGGACCACCTCGTCGGTCGCGGGCGGACTGTGGTGGCCGTACCGGATCGAGCCGGTCGCGCTGGCGCAGGCGTGGGCGCTGCGCTCCCTGGACGTGTACGAGGAACTGGCCGAGCGGCCCGGGGAGACCGGCGTCCGCATGGTCGAAGGGGTGCTCGGCGAGACCGGCCCCGACGAGGTGGGCGCGTGGGCCGCGGCTCGGCTGCCTGGGCTGCGTGCCTCGACCTCGGCGGAGTACCCCGGTTCCGGGCTGTGGGCGCGGCTGCCGCTCATCGACATGTCGACTCATCTGCCGTGGCTGCGGGAGCGACTGGTGGCCGCGGGCGGCACGGTGGAGGACCGTGCGGTGACCGACCTGGCCGAGGCGGACGCGCCGGTGGTGGTCAACTGCACCGGCCTGGGCGCCCGGGAGCTGGTGCCGGACCCGGCCGTACGGCCGGTGCGCGGGCAACTGGTCGTCGTGGAGAACCCCGGCATCCGGAACTGGCTGGTCTCGGCGGACGCGGAGTCCGGGGAGACCACGTACTTCCTTCCGCAGCCGGGACGGCTCCTGCTGGGCGGGACGGCCGAGGAGGACGCCTGGTCGACCGAGCCGGACCCGGCGGTCGCGGAGGCCGTCGTGCGGCGGTGCGCGGCCCTGCGGCCCGAGATCGCCGGGGCGCGGGTGCTCGCACACCGGGTGGGACTGCGGCCGGCCCGGGACGCCGTCCGGCTGGAGCGCGTGACGCTGCCGGACGGGCGGCGGCTGGTGCACAACTACGGTCACGGCGGCGCGGGCGTCACCGTGGCCTGGGGCTGCGCACAGGAGGCGGCCCGGCTCGCCTCCTGACGCCGCTGTCCCGGTCGGCCGGCCCGTGAGGGTCAGTCCTCGTGGTGCTTGCCGATCGGGTCGCCCTCCACGTCCGTGCCGGGGCCGGGGCCGATCCGGATCTCGAACTCGCCCTCGTACTGCTTGTGACCCTCGATGACGGCCAGGCCGACGGCTTCGGAGGCCATCTCGCCGCGCACGATGAGCGGGTCGCGGCGCAGGTCGCGCATGAGGGCGACGCACATGAAGATCATCACGATGACGAAGGGCGCCGCCGCGAGGATCGTGAGGTTCTGCAGACCGGTGAGCGCGTCGGCCTCGCCGCTGCCGATCAGGAGCATGATGGCCGCGACCGCGCCGGTCACCACGCCCCAGAAGACCACGGTCCAGCGGCTGGGTTCGAGCGCGCCCTTCTGCGAGAGCGTGCCCATCACGATGGAGGCCGCGTCGGCGCCCGAGACGAAGAAGATGCCGACGAGGATCATCACCAGCAGGCTGGTGGCGGTGGCGATGGGGTACTCCTGGAGCACGGCGAAGAGCCGGCCCTCGGGGGTCGTGTCGTCACCGAGCCGGTTCTGCTCCTGCAGCCGCATCGCCGAGCCGCCGAAGATGGCGAACCAGATCAGGCTGACCGTGCTCGGGACGAGGATGACGCCGCCGATGAACTGGCGGATGGTCCGGCCCCGGCTGATGCGGGCGATGAACATGCCGACGAAGGGCGTCCAGGAGATCCACCACGCCCAGTAGAAGACGGTCCAGCTGCCCAGCCAGTCCGCGACGCCCTTGCCACCGCTGATCTCGGTGCGGCCGGCCAGTTCGGGCAGGTCGCCGAGATAGCCGAAGATCGACGTCGGCAGCAGGTCGAGGATCAGGATCGTCGGCCCCGCGACGAACACGAAGACGGCGAGCAGCAGGGCCAGCACCATGTTGATGTTGGACAGCCACTGGATGCCCTTCTCGACGCCGGAGATCGCGGAGGCCACGAACGCCACCGTCAGCACCGCGATGATGCCGACCAGCAGCCCGGTGCTGACCTTGTCCATCCAGTCGAGCTTCTCGACGCCGGAGCCGATCTGCAGTGCGCCGAGGCCCAGGGAGGCCGCGGAGCCGAAGATCGTCGCGATGATGGCCAGGATGTCGATGACCCGGCCGCCGGTGCCGTTGGCGTGCTTCTCGCCGATGAGCGGGGTGAACACCGCACTTATGGTCTGCCTGCGGCGCCTGCGGAAGGTGCTGTAGGCGATGCCGAGTCCGACCACCGCGTAGATCGCCCACGGGTGGAGCGTCCAGTGAAACAGGGTGGTGGCCATGGCCGTCTCCATGCGGGCGCCGGAGTCGGCCGGGTTCGTGCCCGGCGGGGCCGTGGTGTAGTGCGCCAGCGGCTCGCTCACGCCCCAGAACATCAGGCCGATGCCCATGCCCGCGCTGAACATCATGGCGATCCAGGACACGGTGCGGAACTCGGGCTCCTCGCCCTCGGCGCCCAGGTGGATGCGGCCGTAGCGGCTGGCCGCGAGCCAGAGGGCGAAGACCACGAACCCGGAGGCGGCCAGCGTGAACGCCCAGCCGCCGTTGTGCATCAGGCCACCGAGCAGGGTGCTGGAGGCGTCCTCCAGCGAGTCGGTGGCGACGCCACCCCAGACGACGAACGCCAGGGTCAGGACGGCGGTGACGCCGAAGACGACGCGGTCCGTGCGCGGCTTGTGCTCCTGCCCCGGCAGGCCCGCTTCCGAACCGGGAAGCGTGCCTCTTTCGTGCTCTTCCTTGTCGCTTGGTCGGTCCTGCGTCACAGGCGGCACCTTTCAAGTCGATGAGGCCGAAAATACCCGTCCGCTACGCCCTTACCACGTAAGACGCGGAACCCACCTCCTCGGCAGTGGGTATCGGGCTCACCCACCGTCACGTGATGTGTCCCGCGCTCGTCCAGGAGCGGCGCGGCACCGGGGCGCGCTGCGACTGGCACAGCGGTACATAGGCGCCCTTCTCCCCGGTCCGGCGCACCCCTACACCGTGCGGAGCGAGTTCGTCCCCGATGCCGCCGACGAACAGTACGCGGGCCGCCGGGCGGGAGAGGGCCCATGTGATCGTCGGCGTGTCGGCCGGATGGCGATCGTGTGACAGGGGTGGCCGTGGACACGACAGCGCGCACAGGGGCTGAATAGGCTCCGAACAGACTTCGTGCCCCTACGACTTGGAGCTTTCGTGCACCGCAGAATCATCGTGCCGGGCGCACTGGGCGCCGCCTCCCTCATGCTGGCGATCCCGGCGTCGGCGACGGCCCACTCCCCCGGCGCTCCGGGCATCGGCGACCCCTACTACCCGGCCTACGGCAACGGCGGATACGACGTCACCCACTACGACCTGCGTCTGAAGTACCAGCCCGCCACGGACCGGCTGGAGGGGACGGCGACGATCCTGGCCCGCACCACCGCGGACCTGTCCCGGTTCAACCTCGACTTCCTGCTGGACGTCGGCGAGGTGCGGGTGAACGGCGCCAAGGCGTCCTTCACGACCTCGGGCGAGCACGAGCTGGAGATCACCCCGCAGCATCCCCTGGACAAGGGCACGCCCGTCACCGTGGTCGTCCGCTACAGCGGTGTGCCGTCGTCGAAGCAGGCGTACGGCTTCACCAGCTGGCACCGCACCCCGGACGGAGGCGTCGGCGCGAACGAGCCCGAAGCCGCCTGGTGGTGGTTCCCCAGCAACGACCATCCGCTCGACAAGGCCACCTACGACGTGTCGGTGCAGGTGCCGGACGGCACCCAGGCGATCTCCAACGGCACGCTCCAGTCGACGAGTTCGCAGCTCGGCTGGACGCGCTGGAACTGGCGCTCGGACAAGCCGCAGGCCACGTACCTGGCGACGCTGGCGGTCGGGAGGTTCGACCTCACCACGGGCACCACCGACGGCGGCATCCCGGTCGTCAACGCCTACAGCAGGGACCTGGGCGCGAACGACGGCGCGGCACGGGCCAGCGTGGAGCGGACCGGGGAGGTCGCCGACTGGCTGAGCGACTACTTCGGGCCGTATCCCTTCAACGCGCTCGGCGGCTACGTGCCGAACACCACCACCGGGTACGCGCTGGAGACGCAGACCCGGCCGTTCTACAGCCCGCGGCAGTTCGCGAACGGGTCGAACGTGTCCGTCGTCGTGCACGAGCTGGCCCACCAGTGGTACGGCGACCTGGTCTCCGTGCGCGGCTGGAAGGACATCTGGATCAACGAGGGCTTCGCCCGGTACGCCCAGTGGCTGTGGTCCGAGCACGAGGGCGAGGGCACGGCACAGGAACTGGCCGACTACACCTACGCCTCGCACCCGGCCGACGACGCCTTCTGGACGGTGAAGCCGGGTGACCCCGGCCCGGAGAACCAGTTCGACGGCGCCGTGTACGACCGCGGTGCGCTGGCCCTGCAGGCACTGCGCAACGAGGTCGGGGACGAGGACTTCTTCGCGCTGCTGAAGGGGTGGCCCGCGAAGCACGCCTACGGCAACGCGTCCGTCGCCGACTTCCAGCGGTACGCCGAAGAGGCCTCGGGCAAGCCGCTGGCCGCGCTGTTCGACACCTGGCTGTTCCAGCCGTCGAGGCCTCACGCCCCGGCGGCGCGCGCCCAGTCGCTCGCGAAGGCGTCCGAGGTGCCCGTCGAGCCCCGCTCGTGGCGGAAGATCGCCGCGACGAACGACGTGCACGAGCACTGAGCACTGAGCGTCTGCCGCTCCTAGACGGTGTCCCCGCGGTCGTAGACGATCACGGGGACACCGCGCCGGGCGAGGCGGCCGAGGGCCGTGTCGATCGCCTCGTAGCGCACGGGGACCCCCTTGCTGCCGGTCCGCACACCGCGCCGGCCGATCGTGTTGGCCACCCACACGTACGGCTCGACCTGGACGAACTGGACCGCGCCGAGTCCGAAGTCGTTGGACGCGCGGCCACGGTGCCAGGCGCGGTAGGCCGCCTCCGGCTCGGGCCAACGGCGGGAGACGGCCAGGACGAAGCCCTTGCCCCAGCCGCCGAGGTCGTTGCAGACGTGGGCGATCACCTTGACGCCCTTGACCGACGGCGCGGTGGCGTCATCCCGGACATATCCGATCTCCGACATGACGCCACCGTACGGGCCGCCACTGACAGTGACCCGGCACGCACTCCGCCGTGTGCTGCTCCGCCCGCCGCGACGGCTACCGCGCCGCGTTCTGCGTGACCCGGCGCCGGACTCCGAACCAGCCCGCCACCAGCATCACGGCGATCACGGGGACCAGGAGGAGGGTCTTGCGGCCGACCTCCGCGTCGTTCCACATCAGGACGAGCACGGCCAGCAGGAAGGCGATGGTGGCGGTCTCCGTGACCGGGCTGCCGGGCAGCCGGAAGTGCGGGCGGGCGACGAGCCCGGAGCGTGCCCGGCGGACGAAGACCAGGTGGCAGATCATGATGATCACCCAGGTGCTGATGATGCCGAGCGAGGCGACGTTCAGGACGATCTCGAAGGCCCTGCTCGGCACCAGGAAGTTCAGCCCGACGCCGAGGACGCAGACCCCGCAGGTCAGCAGGATGCCGCCATAGGGGACCTGGCTGCGGCTCATGACGGAGGTGAACTTCGGCGCGGAGCCGGCCGTCGCCATGGAGCGCAGGATGCGTCCGGTGGAGTAGAGGCCGGAGTTCAGGGAGGACATCGCCGCCGTGAGGACGACGAGGTTCATCACGTCACCGGCCGCCGGTACGCCGATCCTGGACAGGACGGTGACGAACGGGCTCTCGTCGCCGGAGTAGAGCGAACCCGGCAGCAGCAGCGCCAGCAGGACGACCGAGCCGACGTAGAACAGGGCGACGCGCCACATGATGGAGTTGACCGCGCGCGGGACGACCTTCTCCGGCTCGGCGGTCTCGCCGGCGGCGACGCCGACCAGTTCCAGGGCGGCGTAGGAGAAGATCACGCCCTGCATGACCACGATCACGGGCATCATGCCCTGCGGGAAGAGACCGCCGTGGTCGGTGATCATGCTCAGGCCCGGTGTGTGTCCGCCCACGTCGTGCTGGGTGGCCAGCAGGAAGATGCCGATCAGCATGAAGCCGACGAGGGTGGCGACCTTGACGATCGCGAACCAGAACTCCATCTCGCCGAAGATCTTCACGGAGATGAGGTTCACGGCCAGGACGACCGCGAGGGCGATCAGGGCGAGCACCCATTGGGGGATGCTCGTGAACATGCTCCAGTAGTGCGTGTACAGCGCGATCGCGGTGATGTCGGCGATGCCGGTCGTCGACCAGTTCAGGAAGTACATCCAGCCGGCGACGTAGGCGCCCTTCTCGCCGAGGAACTCCCGCGCGTACGACACGAAGGATCCGGAGGAGGGCCGGTAGAGCACCAGCTCGCCGAGGGCCCTGACGACGAAGAAGGCGAAGACGCCGCAGACGAGGTAGGCGATCGCGAGGGCGGGTCCCGCGTCGCGCAGACGCCCGCCGGCGCCGAGGAAGAGGCCGGTGCCGATCGCGCCGCCGATGGCGATCATGTTGATGTGGCGGGCCTTGAGGTCCTTGCTGTAACCGGCGTCGCCCGCGTCCGCGGGGATGGTTCCGGCCGCCTGGGGAGGGGCGGCCCGTGCCGTGTCGACGGCGTCCTTGCTCACGGGTGGTTCCACTCTCTGGTGCGCTCGGGCGGAGTGCGCCCGAGTCGTCCGTACGTGTGTCTCGGGCCCGCACCACCCAATGACGCGGCACAGACCAGGACGGCACCTTCCCACGACGCTGCGTGGGCATGCGGTGGTTCATGTCACACAGCGTGACTTCTCACAAGATCCACCGATGCCCCGCACAGGTCGGGCAAAGGGCGTGCGACAGGTGCGGGAGAGGTTTCACAGCACTGGTGAGACAGCGATACTGCTGCACATGACGACGACCGACACCGAGGAGCCGACCCTCACGATCGACGAGCTGGCCGCGCGGGCCGGCGTCACGGTGCGCACGGTCCGCTTCTACGGCACCAGGGGCCTCCTGCCGCCACCGGTGCTCGGTCCGCGCCGGGTGGGGCACTACGGCCGGGAGCACCTGGCCCGGCTCGCGCTGATCGAGGAGCTGCAGCACCAGGGCATGACGCTGGCCGCCATCGAGCGGTATCTGAAGCGGCTGCCCGAGGACCTGAGCCCGCACGACCTGGCCCTGCACCGCGCGGTGGTGGCCTCCTGGGCCCCGGAGACGGTGGAGCGCCTCACGCGCGAGGAACTGGGCCGGCGGGCGGGGCGCCCGCTGACCGACGAGGAGGTGGACCGACTGACGTCCATGGACATCGTCGTCGGGGACACGGACGACCCGGCCGGCGACGTCTACCGGGTCGACGCCGGGCTGCTACGGCTGGGCGTCGAACTGCTCGACGTGCCCTTCTCCCCCGAGACGCTCCTCGCCGCCCGCACGGCCCTCCTCGAACACTCCCGCGCCGCCGCGCGCGACCTGTCGCGGCTGCTGCGCGACGCGGTCGCCGAGCGCGACGCGCCGGACGTGCGGTCGCTGTCGGCGCACATGCACCCGCTGGTGGTGCAGGCGCTGCTGACCACGTTCCAGCGGTCGCTGCGCGAGGAGCTGCGGGAGTGGCTCGACGCGGGCGGCGAGGAGAGCGGGGACTGAGGCACCGGCCCCGGCCCCCGCCGGAAGACCCGCCCGCCGCGGGCGCGGCTCAGCGGCCGTCGGTGAAGACCTCCCCCTTCTCGGCCTTCTCCACCAGCAGCGCGGGCGGGGTGAAGCGCTCGCCGTAGCGGTCGGCCAGCTCGCGCGCGCGGGCCACGAAGCCGGGCAGACCGCCCTCGTAGCCGTTGATGTACTGGAGGATGCCGCCGGTCCAGCCCGGGAAGCCGATGCCGAAGATCGAGCCGATGTTGGCGTCGGCGACGGAGGTCAGGACGCCTTCCTCCAGGAGCCGCACGGTGTCGAGCGCCTCGGAGAAGAGCATGCGCTCCTGCATGTCCTCGAAGGGGATCTCGTGTCCGGGCTTCGTGAAGTGCTCGCGCAGGCCCGGCCACAGCCCGGCGCGCCTGCCGTCCTCGCCGTACTCGTAGAACCCGGCGCCGCCGGAGCGTCCGGGGCGCTGGAACTCGTCGACCATGCGGTCGATGACGGCCTCGGCGGGGTGCGCGGTCCAGGTGCCGCCCGCCTCCTCCACGGCCCGCCTGGTCTCGTTGCGGATCTTCCGCGGGAGGGTGAGGGTCAGCTCGTCCATCAGGGAGAGCACCTTGGCCGGATAGCCCGCCTGGGCCGCCGCCTGCTCGACCGAGGCGGGCTCGACGCCCTCCCCCACCATGGCGACGCCCTCGTTGATGAAGTGGCCGATGACGCGGGAGGTGAAGAAGCCCCGCGAGTCGTTGACGACGATCGGCGTCTTGTTGATCTGCCGGACCAGGTCGAAGGCGCGGGCCAGCGCCTCGTCCCCGGTCCGCTCGCCCTTGATGATCTCCACCAGCGGCATCTTGTCGACGGGCGAGAAGAAGTGCAGCCCGATGAAGTCGCCCTGCCGCTCGACGCCCTCGGCCAGCGCCGTGATGGGCAGTGTGGAGGTGTTGGAGCACAGCAGCGCGTCCGGGGCGACGACGTGCTCGATCTCCTGGAACACCTTGTGCTTGAGCGAGGTGTCCTCGAACACCGCCTCGATCACCGCGTCGCACCCCGCCAGGTCGCCCGCCTCCGCGGTCGGCGTGATCCGGGCGAGCAGCGCGTCGGCCTTCTCCTGGCTCGTACGGCCCTTGGCGACGGCCTTCGCGCACAGCTTCTCGGAGTACGCCTTGCCCTTGAGCGCCGACTCCAGCGAGACGTCCTTCAGCACGACGTCGATGCCCGCGCGGGCGCACGAGTACGCGATGCCCGCGCCCATCATCCCCGCGCCCAGGACGGCGGCCTTGGTGACCTTGCGGGGCTCGACGCCCTGCGGGCGGTTGGCGCCGGAGTTGACCGCCTGGAGGTCGAAGAAGAACGCCTGGATCATGTTCTTCGAGGTCTGTCCGGCGGCCAGCTCGACGAAGTAGCGGGCCTCGACGACCTGGGCGGTCTCGAAGTCGACCTGGGAGCCCTCGACGGCGGCGGCCATGATGTTGCGCGGCGCCGGGTAGGGGGCGCCGTTCGTCTGCTTGCGCAGGTTGGCCGGGAAGGCGGGCAGGTTGGCGGCGAACTTCGGGTGGGACGGCGTGCCGCCGGGGATGCGGTAGCCCGGCCTGTCCCAGGGCTGGGCGGACTCCGGGTGGGCGTCGATGAAGGCGCGGGCCTTGGCGAGCATGTCCTCGCGGCTGTCGGCGACCTCGTCGACCAGGCCGTTCTCCAGCGCGCGGCGCGGGTTGTACTGGGTGCCCTGGAGGAGGACCTTCAGCAGGGCGTCGGTGATGCCGAGCATCCGGACGGTGCGGACCACGCCGCCGCCTCCCGGGAGCAGGCCGAGGGTGACCTCGGGGCAGCCGATCTTGGAGCCGGGCGCGTCGAGGGCGACGCGGTGGTGGCAGGCGAGCGCGATCTCGTAGCCGCCGCCGAGGGCCGCGCCGTTCATGGCGGCGACGACGGGCTTGCCGAGGGTCTCGATGCGGCGCAGGTCGCGCTTGACGGCCATGCCGCCGTCGAAGAGGTCCTGCGCGGTCTCGGGGGTGACGCGGATGAGGTCGCGCAGGTCGCCGCCGGCGAAGAAGGTCTTCTTGGCGGAGGTGACGACGACGCCGCGGATGGAGTCCTTCTCGGCCTCCAGGCGGTCGGTGACCGCCGTCAGGGAGTCGCGGAACGCCTGGTTCATGGTGTTCGCGGACTGGTCGGGGTCGTCGAGGACGAGGGTGACGACGCCGGTGTCGTCCTGCTCCCAGCGGATGGTGGTGGGCTCGGTGCTCATGAGGGTGTGCTCCAGGTGATCCGTCGTGTCCGGTATCCGTCGGGAGGGGGTCAGATGCGCTCGACGATCGTGGCGATGCCCATGCCGCCGCCCACGCACAGGGTGGCGAGGCCGTAGCGCTTATCCTGGCGCTCCAGCTCGTCGACGAGGGTGCCGAGGATCATCGCGCCGGTGGCGCCGAGCGGGTGGCCGAGCGCGATGGCGCCGCCGTTGACGTTGACCTTGTCCAGCGGCAGGCCCATGTCCTTGACGAAGCGCAGGACGACCGCCGCGAAGGCCTCGTTGATCTCGACCAGGTCGATGTCGTCGATGGTCAGCCCGGCCTTGGCGAGCGCCTTGCGGGTGGCGGGGGCGGGGCCGGTGAGCATGATGGTGGGCTCGGAACCGGAGACGGCCGCGGAGACGATCCGGGCGCGCGGGGTGAGCCCGTAGCGGTCACCGACCTCCTTGGAGCCGATGGCGACCAGGGAGGCGCCGTCGACGATGCCGGAGGAGTTGCCCGCGTGGTGGACGTGGTCGATCTTCTCCACCCAGTGGTACTTCTGCAGCGCCACGGCGTCGAAGCCGCCCAGCTCGCCGATGTCGGCGAAGGAGGGCTTGAGCTTGCCCAGCGAGTCCGCGGTGGTGCCGGGGCGCGGGTGCTCGTCGTGGTCGAGGACGGTGAGACCGGCGCGGTCCTTCACCGGGACGACGGAGCGCTCGAAGCGGCCGTCCTTCCAGGCGGTGGCCGCGCGTTCCTGGGAGAGGGCGGCGTACTCGTCGACGTCGCGGCGGGAGAAGCCCTCGATGGTGGCGATGAGGTCGGCGCCGATGCCCTGTGGGACGAAGTTGGTGGCGAGGTTGGTCATCGGGTCGTTGAACCAGGCGCCGCCGTCCGAGGCCATCGCAACGCGGGACATGGACTCGACGCCGCCGGCGAGGACCAGGTCCTCCCAGCCGGAGCGCACCTTGGCGGCGGCCAGGTTGACGGCTTCCAGGCCCGAGGCGCAGAAGCGGTTCTCCTGGACGCCGGCCACCGTGTCCGGCAGTCCGGCGGCGATGGCCGCGATGCGGGCGATGTCGGAGCCCTGGTCGCCGACCGGTCCGACGACGCCGAGCACGATGTCGTCCACGGCGGCCGGGTCCAGGTCCGGGAAACGGGCGCGGATCTCGTGGATGAGGCCCACGACCAGGTCGACGGGCTTGGTGCCGTGCAGGGCGCCGTTCGCCTTGCCGCGTCCGCGCGGGGTGCGGATCGCGTCGTACACGTACGCTTCGGTGCTCACTGGCAGGCCTTTCACTGAGGGTTGTGCACTGCGGGGTTCGGGAGGGGCGCCCGGGGCGGTCCCGGCTCGCGGGGCAGGTCCCAGTCGCGGGTCACGGACTCGGCGCCGGCGCCGGGCAGGGCGGGCCCGGTGCGTACGGCGGTGGGGGTCGCGGAGAAGCGGGGCGCCGGGGCCGGCTGGGTGATGCCGTCGTGGTCGGTGAAGGTGGCGCGGGCGGCGAGGTGCGGATGGTGCGGGGCCTCGCGCAGCGACAGGACGGGTGCCGTGCAGGCGTCGGAATCCGCGAACACGGCCGTCCACTCGTCCCGGGTACGGGCCTTGAAGCGGGCGGCGACGGCCTCGCGCAGCTCGGGCCAGCGGGCCAGGTCGTCGCGGACCGGTGCCTGGTCGGGGATGCCGAGGAGCCGCATGAACTCGGCGTAGAACTGCGGCTCGAGCGCGCCGACCGCCATGTACCGGCCGTCGGCGGTCTCGTAGGTGCCGTAGAAGGGGCAGCCGCCGTCGAGGAGGTTGGCGCCGCGCCGGTCCTGCCAGCTTCCGGCGGCGAGCATGCCGTGGATCATCGAGGAGAGGTGGGCGGTGCCGTCGACGATGGCGGCGTCCACGACCTGCCCGGTGCCGCTCGCGCGCGCGTGGTGCAGGGCGGCGAGGATGCCGACGACCAGGTAGAGGGAGCCGCCCGCGTAGTCGCCGAGGAGGTTGGCGGGGGCGGGCGGCGGTTCGCCGGGGGCGCCGATCATGCCGAGGGTGCCGGTCAGCGCGATGTATCCGATGTCGTGCCCGGCGCGCTGGGCGAGCGGGCCGTCCTGGCCCCAGCCGGTCATGCGGCCGTAGACCAGGCGCGGGTTGCGGGCGTGGCAGTCCGCGGGGCCGACGCCGAGCCGTTCGGCGACGCCGGGGCGGTAGCCCTCGATCAGGACGTCGGCGCGTTCGGCGAGGTCGAGGACGCGCTCGGGGCCGTCCGGCGTCTTGAGGTCGACGACCACGGAGCGCTTGTTGCGGTTGGTGACGTCGCGGGCGGGGTCGATTCCGAGGCCCGGTCCGCCGGGGCGGTCGACGCGGACGACGTCGGCGCCCAGGTCGGCCAGGAGCATGGCGGCGAAGGGTCCGGGACCGATGCCGGCCAGTTCGACCACGCGCACGCCGGTGAGCGGGCCCTCGGCACCCGGCGTCCGCGTCGGCGTCTTCGCTTCCGACATCCAGCCCCCAGCTCTGTGACACAACCGATGTAACACCAGTGATGCTAAGAACGTGTTCCACTGGGCACAAGACCCGGGCGAGCAAGCGCTTAGCCAATTGTGGTCGAGGCTCCTCGTCGGGACGCGCGGTCCTCACGCTAGCCTCAGCCACCGGCAACGGCGCGTGCTGCGGACCCATGGGTTGCCGACGGGTGACGGAGGGATGTCATGAGCAGGCTGAAGGCGGCCGACCGGCCGTACGACATCGTGCTGTTCGGGGCGACGGGGTTCGTCGGCCGACTGACGGCGGAGTACCTCGCCGCGCAGGCGCCGCAAGGGCTGCGCTGGGCGATCGCAGGGCGCAGCGAGGAGAAGCTGCGCCGCCTGCGCGACCGGCTGACTGCTGCGGCGGGCACCGCGGCGGACGTCGGCGTGCTGGTCGCGGACGTGTCCGACCCCGGCTCGCTGCGCGAACTCGCCGGGCACGCGCGCGTGGTGGCCACGACGGTCGGCCCCTACGTCCGGTACGGCGACGCGCTGGTCGCCGCCTGCGCGGATGCCGGCACGGACTACCTCGACCTCACCGGGGAGCCCGAGTTCGTGGACCTGACGTACGTCCGCCACGACGCCCGCGCCCGGGAGACCGGCGCCCGGCTGGTGCACGCCTGCGGCTTCGACTCCGTTCCGCACGACCTCGGCGTGTACTTCACCGTGCGGCAGCTGCCGGAAGGCGTGCCGCTGAGCGTGGACGGCTTCGTGACCGTCAGCGCCACGTTCTCGGGCGGTACGTTCGCCTCCGCGCTGGGCCAGTTCGCACGCGGGCGGCAGCTGCGGGCCGCCGCGCTGGAACGCCGGCGGCACGAGCCCCGGCTGGTGGGCCGCCGTGTGGTGACGCCGACGGGGGCGCCCCGGTTCGCCGGGGAGGTGGGGGCGTGGGCGCTTCCGCTGCCGACCGTCGACGCGCAGATCGTGCGCCGGTCCGCGAAGGCCCTGGACCGCTACGGCCCGGACTTCCGCTACCGCCACTACGCGGCCGTGCGGCGCCTTCCCGTCGCCGTGGGCGGGGTGGCCGCCGTGGGCGCGCTGCTGGCGGCGGCCCAGGTGCCGCCGGTACGGCGCCGGCTGTCCGCCCGGCTCGCGCCGGGCGAGGGCCCGAGCGCCGGGCGGCGGGCGAGGAGCTGGTTCTCGGTCCGCTTCGTGGGCGAGGGCGGCGGCCGGAGGGTGTTCACCGAGGTCTCCGGCGGCGACCCCGGCTACGACGAGACCGCCAAGATGTTCGCCGAGGCGGCGCTGTGCCTCGCCCTCGACGCCCTGCCGCCGACGGCGGGGCAGGTCACGACGGCGGTCGCGATGGGCGACGCGCTGACCGGGCGGCTGCGGGCGGCGGGCATCGGCTTCCGGGTGGCCGCGGCCACCTGACGGGCCGCCCCGGGAGGCGTGCGGCGGTCCCGGCCACCCGAACCACCCGGCGATCGTGAGGACCGTCCCGCCGACCGGGCCGGTCCCGCGCCCACCGCCGGCACCGGGCCGACGACCACGGCCCGCTCGACCGAGACTTGCACGCCACCTTGCTCGACGTGACCGGGCACGGTGCGCGACCGGGTGCCGGAGAGGAATTCGATGAAACCCTTGAAGGCATGAAGTTCCTTCTCGAAGTCACCATGGACGACGGCCCGCTCGCCGACGACCCCGCGGGCGAGCTGCAACGGATCCTGCGCTACTGGGGCGGCAACCTGAAGCACTACGCGCTGGAACCCGGCGACGGCTCGGCGGTCTACGACTCGGACTACCGGGAGGTGGGCCGCTGGAGCGTCGAGGGCCAGGCCGGGTAGACGGCGTCCCGCAGGGCCGCGCGGCACAGGGCGTCGGCCCTGCGGGTGGTCTCCGGCAGCCGGTGGTCGAGGGCCAGGGCAAGGGTGTGGGCGCAGGCGTTGCCGAGGCCCACCCGGTGCCCGACGGAGACGAAGACCGGCTTCACGCCGTCCCGGGTACGCACCGCACGCCCGACCTCCTCCGCACCGGCGAGCAGCGGGGACGTGCTGCCGCGCGGGGCGTCCGGGTCGTCGTACGTGAAGGTGAACGGGTTCTTGGCCACGCCGATCGTGGGCAGGCCGGTGAGGACGCCCAGGTGGCTCGCGAGGCCGAAGCGGCGCGGGTGGGCCAGCCCGTACCCGTCGCACACGACCAGGCCGGGCGGGCAGGGCAGCGCCTCCAGCGCGGCGAGCACGGCCGGGATCTCCCGGAAGGCGAGCAGACCGGGCACGTAGGGGAAGGCGATACGCCCTACGGCCGTGGCCTCGGCGACCACGGCGAGGGTCGCGGCGTCCAGCACGACGGCCGCCGCCGCGACGACGTCGCGTTCGTCGTCGTAGGCGACGTCCACACCGGTCACCCGGCCGGTGCCGGGCTGTGGGCCGGGCTCGTCGAGCACCACGCTTGCGCGCAGTTCGTCCTGGACGGCGCGGGCCCGCTCCTCGGTCGCCGGCCAGTCGTCGGGGGTCTGCGCGGTCACGGTCGTCATGGTGGCCGCAAGCCTACGGGAGCCCGGAGTAGGCTCGCGATCATGTTCGTACTGGAGCTGTCCTACACCGCCCCGCTCGAATCCGTCGACGCCGTCCTCGAGGACCACGTGGCCTGGCTCGACGGGCTGTACGAGGAGGGCGTGTTCCTGGCGTCCGGGCGCAAGGAGCCCCGCGACGGCGGAGTGATCCTCGCCGTCGCGGGGGACCGTGCGCGGATCGAGGAGATCACCGCGGGCGACCCGTTCGTCAGGGCGGGCGTGTGCGCCTACCGGGTCACCGAGTTCGTCGCCACGAAGACGGCGCCCGCGCTGGAGCGCTACCGGGAGACGCTCGGTTAGGAGTCGCGGCTCACTTGCCCAGCGCCTGCCGCAACTCCCCCTTGTTCATGCTCGACCGGCCGTGGACGTCACGGCGCTTGGCCTCCTGGTACAGCTGGTCGTAGGTGGGCCCCTGGGGGCCCTGCCGGTTCCCGGACCGCCGGCCGCCGCGCTTGCCCGGCGACTTGTCCCGCGTCGAGGTGCGGCTGGCGGTCTTCGACTCTCCGGACTGCGCGCGCTCCTTGTTCACCGTCCGCGCCGCGATCTCCTCGGCACGGCCGGTGCTCTCGCCGCGGTCCTTGGCGCTCTGCTTGATGTGCTCGTACTGCCGCTCCCGCTTGGAGTTCGAACCGCTCGGCATGTCCGCTCACTTCCTCTCACGTTCAGCGAACGGTTACCCACGTTACGGACGAACACCCTCACCCGCCCGGCGTCAGCGCTCCGGCCCGGCGACCCGCCCCTGCGGGCCCGCGGTCCAACAGCCCGGGCCCGGGGTGCAGTCCACGGCGTCGTACGACCCGGTGTCGACGGTGTGCCGGGCCCGCCGTCCGTGGTGCCGGCCGCCCGGGCGCCGTGCCGGCCGGCCGGGCGCTGTGCCGGCCGACGGCGGCGAGCCCACAGAACCGGATGTCCGAGACCCGTCACCGGGTGCCGTGTGCCACGCGCGCGTGGCGCACGAGCGGCGCAAGTGCCCTTCGGGGCACGCGAGGAGAGCCGTGTCACTCCCGGGCATGAACGCGGTGACAGAGGTCACTCGCTCGTCGTGTGCACGGATGGGCTGATTCCGACGTCTCTTCCAGTGCCCGGCCCGCACCACCCCCGAAGCCCGTCCAGCCGTCACGAGGGAGCAAGGCGTTGTCCACCGTCATCGAGCAGCCCGTCGAGGCGCGTCTGGTCGCCGCCGCGCCGCGTATGCCGAACATCCCCGCCACCCTCCACTACGACCGCCGTGACCCGTTCGCCGTCCGCATGACGTTCCCCGCCCCGGCCACGCTCGAAGGCGTGGAGGTCTGCTGGACCTTCTCCCGCGAGCTGCTCATCGCGGGGATGGGCGAGCCGAACGGGCACGGCGACGTCCGGGTGCGCCCCTACGGGTACGACCGCACCGTCCTGGAGTTCCACGCACCCGAGGGCACCGCCGTGATCCATGTGCGCTCGGGCGAGCTGCGCCGGTTCCTGCAGGCAGCCGGTGAGCTGGTGCCTGTGGGTCTGGAGCACCTCCAGCTGGACCTGGACCACGATCTCGCGGAGCTGATGCGCGGGAGCTGCTGACCACCGTGCCGGAACCCGCGCCGGCGCAGGCTCAGCCGCCTGCCGGCGCCTGCGCGGTCTCGTCGCTCACCGCGCCCCACACCTCGGCCACGATCTTCCGCATGCCGGGCGCCGCGCTCCCGCACCGTCCTGTCAGCTCCGCGATCCGTTCCCGGCCGCGCGCTCCGCTCCCCGCGCCCTCCGGGACGCCCAGTCCGGCGGCGGCCGCCAGCGCGGCCATGGCCGCGTCCCGTTCGGACGCCTGCCCGGCCGGCGGCCTTCCCTCCAGGACGTGCCGTACCTCCTCGCGCAACGCCCGGGCCACGGCTCCACGCGCGAGCACGTGGTCCACCGACGGGAACACGCCGAGCACGCGCCTCTTCTCGGCACGCACGTACCCCTCGGCCACGAGCTGCTCCCGCACGGCGTCGTAGGTGATCCGGGCGTGCAGCCGCACCCACGTCCTCCAGCGGTGCGGCATCGACTCGCGGACGAGCTCCAGCAGCCCGTCCAGGACGGCGTCCCCGGTGCGGGAGTCCAGGTCGGCGGGTGTCGCGATGCCGTCGTCGTCGGTGAGCAGACCACGCCCGGCCAGTTCGGTGAGCGCGCCGGCGCGCACCAGGTGGTGGACCCGGGCGGTGTCGGCGGCCGTGGACCGCGCGGGGTCCCAGGCCAGCAGGCAGAGCCGGGCCGGCAGTGAGAGCGAGCCGTTGGGCACGGGGGCCTCCTCGGGGTCCGCGTAAATGCGTTGACAGGCCAACCGGGTCTTCTCTAGGTTCGGTACCGCTTCTGTTGCCGCCGATCGGAGAAGGACGTTGCTCGTCTGAGGTCCTGAGACACCGCCTCACACGTATCCCACGTGTGGGCGCCGCGTGCGACCTCGGCGTTCGAGCCGTCCCGTGCCTCCTGACGCAGCAGGGCCTCTTGCGTGCCCTCCCCTCGTCCGACGACGGCCGCCCGCTTCCGGTGTCTCGATACGCGTTTGCCCCTGACCGCATCGAGCAACCGCGGAGACCCCGTATGTCTATTTCCCCCACTTCCCTCACCTGCACGTCCCTGTCCTTCGCCTGGCCCGACGGCACCGCCGTCTTCGACGGACTCGACCTCGCCCTCGGCCCCGGCAGGACCGGTCTCGTCGGCGTCAACGGAGCTGGGAAGTCAACCCTGTTGAAGCTGATCGCCGGACAGCTCACCCCGACCGGGGGCACCGTCCGGGTGGCCGGCGAGGTGGGCCACCTGCCGCAGAACGTCACGCTCGACACCGCGCTGCGGGTCGACGAGGTGCTCGGCATCTCCGGGCGGCGGGCCGCGCTGCACGCCATCGAGGCGGGTGACGCGAGCGAGGAGCACTTCGAGGCCGTCGGCGACGACTGGGACGTCGAGGAACGCGCGCTGGCCACGCTCGGCGAGCTGGGACTCGGCCACGTGGGTCTCGGCCGCACCGTCGGCGAGGTCTCGGGCGGCGAGTCGGTGCTGCTGCGCCTGGCCGCGCTGCTGCTGCGCCGGCCGGACGTCCTGCTCCTGGACGAGCCCACCAACAACCTCGACGTGTACGCGCGCAGGCGGCTGTACGCGGCCGTCCGGTCCTGGCCGGGCGTGCTGGTCGTGGTCAGCCACGACCGCGAGCTGCTGGAACTGGTCGACCAGATCGCCGACCTGCGTTCCGGCTCGGTCACCTGGTACGGCGGGAACCTCTCGGCGTACGAGGAGGCACTGGCCGTGGAGCAGGAGGCGGCCGAGCGGATGGTGCGGGTCGCCGAGTCCGACCTGCGCAAACAGAAGCGCGAACTGGCCGACGCCCAGGTGGTCCTGGCCCGGCGCAGGCGCTACGGGCAGAAGATGTACGACACCAAGCGCGAGCCCCGGGCGGTGATGAAGCTGCGTGCCCGTACGGCGCAGCAGTCGGCCGGCAAGTACCGCATCATGCACGAGGAGAAGCTGGCCGAGGCGAAGGAGAGGCTCGACGACGCGGTGGAGGCCGTGCGGGACGACGACGAGATCCGCGTCGACCTGCCGTACACGGCCGTGCCGCCGGGCCGGACCGTGCTCACCCTGCGGGACCTGGAGCTGGCGTACGGCGCCCGTGTGACGGGCGGTCTCGACCTGCACGGCCCCGAGCGGATCGCGCTGGTCGGGCGCAACGGTGCCGGCAAGACCACGCTGCTGCGGACCGTCGCCGGGCAGCTGGAGCCGGTGGCGGGAGAGGCGACGGCACACGTGCCGCTCCGGTTCCTGCCGCAGCGCCTCGACGTCCTCGACGGCGAGCTGAGCGTCGCCGAGAACGTGGCCCGGTTCGCGCCGGGCGCCACCAACAACCGGATCAGGGCGCGGCTGGCGCGCTTCCTGTTCCGGGGTGCCCGCGCCGACCAGCGGGCGGCCACCCTGTCCGGCGGCGAACGCTTCCGGGCGGCGCTGGCGGCGCTGATGCTGGCCGAGCCCGCGCCGCAGTTGCTGATGCTGGACGAGCCGACGAACAACCTGGACATGGCGAGCGTCCGGCAGCTCACCAGCGCCCTCGACGCGTACGAGGGGGCGCTGATCGTGGCCAGTCACGACATACCGTTCCTGCGGTCGCTCGGCATCACGCGCTGGCTGCTGTTCGAGGAAGGAGAACTGAGGGAGACCACGCCGGAAGCCGTCGGGTATCCCGCCTGACGTCCTCAGGACGAGCGGGTTCATCGGCCCCGGCGGAGGACGGGACGGCGGACGGGTGGTCTTCGAGGGCGCCCCGCGCGAACTGCTCGCGGCCCGCGACCCGGCCACCGCGGAGCATCTCAGGAGGGCCACGAGGCGCCGACGGGGGTTCCGTCCGCACTGGTCCGCGCTGCATGATGGCGAACCGGCGCCGCGTCACGGGCGCCGCAGCAGCCAGCACCGACTCGGAGCCCGGAGACCCCCTCGTGCCCAGCAAGAAGGCCCTCGTCCGCCGTCCCAGTCCCCGGCTCGCCGAGGGACTGGTGACGCACATCGAGCGGGAGAAGGTCGATCACGGCCTTGCCGTCGAGCAGTGGGACGCCTACGTCGAGGCCCTCGGAGCGCACGGCTGGGAGACGCTGGAGGTGGACCCTGCCGACGACTGTCCGGACTCGGTCTTCGTCGAGGACACGGTCGTCATGTACCGCAACGTCGCGCTGATCACGCGGCCCGGCGCCGAGTCGCGGCGCGCGGAGACGGCCGGTGTCGAGGAGGCCGTGGCCCGGCTCGGCTGCTCGGTCAACTGGGTGTGGGAGCCCGGCACCCTGGACGGTGGCGACGTCCTGAAGATCGGCGACACGATCTACGTGGGCCGCGGCGGGCGCACCAACGCGGCCGGGGTCCAGCAGTTGCGGGCGGCGTTCGAGCCGCTGGGCGCCCGGGTCGTCGCCGTGCCCGTGAGCAAGGTGCTGCATCTGAAGTCGGCGGTCACCGCGCTGCCGGACGGGACGGTGCTCGGGCACATCCCGATGACGGACGTGCCCTCGCTGTTCCCCCGTTTCCTGCCGGTGCCGGAGGAGTCGGGGGCGCACGTGGTGCTGCTCGGCGGGAGCAAGCTGCTGATGGCGGCAAGCGCGCCGAAGACGGCGGAGCTGCTCGCCGACCTCGGTCACGAGCCGGTGCCCGTCGACATCGGGGAGTTCGAGAAGCTGGAGGGCTGTGTGACGTGCCTCTCGGTCCGGCTGCGGGAACTGTACGTCTGAGCACGGCGCCGAGGGCGCCTGACCGGCCCCGGACCTGCGGGTCTCGGGGCCGTGTCGTACCCCGTGGGACAGTGGCTGATCAGCGACCTTTACAGTGCGTTTAACCTACGCTCTCGTAACCTACGGTTTCGTAGCCTACGATCCCGTAGGTTCCCGGCACCGCTCGCCGGCTGCTCCGCTCTGTCGTACGTCCCCCTGGAGTTCTCCGTGACGATCGTCTCCCCGCACTTCGGCACTTCCGCCGACTGGACCGACGCCCGGCTGCTGTTCGCGCTGGAAGAAGTGGTCGAGAAGGAACTCAACCGGCATCTGAAGGTCGCCAAGGACTGGATGCCGCACGAGTACGTGCCGTGGACCGACGCGCGGAACTTCCCCGGGATCTTCGAGGACGGCCAGGCCTGGGAGAAGGAGCAGTCCAAGGTCACCGAGATCGGCCGGATCGCCCTCGTGGTGAACCTGCTGACGGAGGACAACCTCCCCAGCTACCACCACGAGATCGCCAGCCTCTTCGGCCGCGACGGCGCCTGGGGCACCTGGGTGCACCGGTGGACCGCGGAGGAGGGCCGGCACGGCATCGTGATGCGCGACTACCTGCTCGCCTCGCGCGCGGTCGACCCGGACAAGCTGGAGCAGTTCCGCATGGCCCACATGAGTGAGGGTTTCGAGTCGGACAACCGGCACTCGATGCTGCACTCGGTGGCCTACGTGGCCTTCCAGGAGCTGGCCACCCGCATCTCGCACCGCAACACGGGCCACCAGTCCGGCGACCCGGCCTGCGACCGCATGCTGGCCCGCATCGCGACCGACGAGAACCTGCACATGGTCTTCTACCGGAACCTGCTCAAGGCGGCCTTCGAGCTGGCCCCGGACCTGACGATGCAGGCGGTCCGGGACGTGGTCGTCAACTTCCGGATGCCGGGTCACGGCATGCCCGGCTTCGAGCGGGCCGCCGCGCAGATGGCGATCGGCGAGGTCTACAACCTGCGTATCCACCACGACGACGTGATCCAGCCGGTGCTGCGCTTCCTGAAGATCATGGAGATCGACGGCCTCGGTCCCGAGGGGCAGCAGGCGCAGGAGGAACTCGGGCTGTACATGGGCGGGCTGGACGCAGAGGCGGCCAAGTTCGACGAGAAGCTGGCGGCACGCAAGGCGCGGATGGCGGCCCGCGCGGCGGGCTGACCGCCCCGGACCCGCTCCGGACCCGGGACCCGTACGGGCGCAAGGCGCCCGTACGGGCCACTCAGGACATGGTCCGCCGCAGGGCCAGCCGTTCCTTCTCCGACAGGCCGCCCCAGACACCGAAGCGCTCGTCGTTGCTCATGGCGAACTCCAGGCAGGTCGAGCGGATCGGGCACAGGGCGCAGATGCGCTTCGCGTCCCGTACGGAGCTGCCGGGCTCGGGGAAGAAGAAGTCGCCCCCGGTCTGCGCGCACAACGCCTGCTCCTGCCAGCTGAGGTCGGGCGTCGCGGTGGTCTCGATGTGCATGGACAGCAGCGTGCCGGGAGACGAAAAACGTTCGATCAACGCGTCATCAACGCCGCGCGTCCGGCACCCGCAGCCGATCAGATCGTCCTCCGCCGCGCACGGCGGCACACGGCGGCGCGCGGAAGCGCGTGTCAGTGGTCGGTGGAAGACTCGTCAGTGCAGACAACGGGACCCTTACGAGGAGGGCGATCATGCTCACCACCCGTTTCGTCACCGGCGCTCCGAACTGGCTCGACGTCGGCACCCCCGACCTCGACGGCGCCACGTCCTTCTACGGCGGCCTCTTCGGCTGGCGGTTCCGGTCGGCGGGGCCGGAGGCCGGCGGCTACGGCTTCTTCGAACGGGACGGCCGGATCGTGGCCGGCGGCATGGAGACGACCGAGGAGCAGGGGCCGCCGTCCTGGACGGTGTACTTCCGGGTCCCGGACGCCCGGACCACCGCCAAGGCCTCCGAGCAGGCCCACGGCGGCGTCCTCGTGCAGCCGACGGACGTCATGGAGCAGGGCACCATGGCGATCCTCGCCGACCGGGCCGGGGTGCCCTTCGGCATCTGGCAGGCCGGGCAGCGCGCCGGCCTGGACGTGGCCGGCGATACCGGCGCCCTGTGCTGGGTCGAGCTGCACACGGCGGACATCGCGGCCGCCGCCGCGTACTACCGCGCGGTACTCGGCCTGGAGACCTCCGCCGTCACCTTCCCCGGCGGGTCCTACACCTGCGTCAATCCGGCCGGAGAGGGCGAGGAGGCCATGTTCGGCGGCGTCGTCCCGCTCGCCGAGGACCCCGCGGACACGGATGCCGGGTGGCTCCCGTACTTCGCGGTCGACGACGCGGACGCCGCGGTCGCCCGGACCACGGAACTGGGCGGCTCGGTGGGGGTGCCCGCGACGGACATCGAGGGCGTCGGCCGGGTGGCACGGCTCGCCGACCCGTACGGCGCCCGGTTCGCGGTGCTCAGGCCTGCACCGCGCCAGGGATAGGGAGAGCGGGTGCGCGTCCGGCGCGCGCTCACGTCGAGGCCCGGCACCCGGGTTCGCACCGGCTCACCCGGCATTCCCCTCCCCCGCGGTGCGGCCGACCGGAGCGGCGCGGCCGACCACGCGGCTGCCGCGGGGCACCGGGTCCTCCGGCCGTCCCCGGTCGCGGAGACCTGCCCGGCACCCGGGCGCGCGTACCGGCACGTTCCGTCTTCCGGCCCGGGTGCGGCGTCCGCACTGGCGCGACGGTGCCCCGCGACCGGCTCGCGCGCGGGCGTGCCCGCGTCCGGGGGCACGGGGGCCGTCCGGGCGGCGCGGCGGCGCGACCGGCTCACGTCGTGGCGCGGTGGACGAGGGTGGTCGGCAGGATCAGGCCGGGCGGGGTGGCGGTCGAGGGCCGAGAGGCGTCGGTGTCTTCGGCCGCCCCACCGTCCAGGCCGCGCAGCAGCAGGCGGGCCATCAGCCGGCCCATGCCCTCGATGTCCTGGCGGACGGTGGTCAGCGGCGGGTCGGTCTCCTCGGCGACGGGCAGCATGTCGTCGAAGCCCACCACGGCCACGTCGTCCGGCACCCGCCGCCCGCGCTCGCGCAGCACTCGCAGGGCGCCCGCCGCGGTGAGGTCGTTGGCCGCGAACACGGCGTCCAGGTCGGGGCACCGGTCGAGCAGTTCCCGCATCGCCCGTTCCCCGCCGCCGGAGGTGAAGTCGCCCCGCGCGATCAGCCCCGGGTCTGCGTCGGCCCGGACGTCGCGGAAGCCCGCCAGCCGGTCGGCGGCGGAGGTCTGGTCGAGCGGCCCGGTGATGTGGGCGACGCGGGTGCGGCCGAGCCCGGCCAGGTGCTGGACGGCCGACCGGGCGCCGCCGCGGTTGTCGCTGTCCACGTAGACCACGTCGCCGCGTCCGTCGTCCCAGTCGGGGCGTCCGCCGAAGACGGTCGGCAGGCCGGCGCCGCGGACCAGGCCGGGCAGCGGGTCGTTCAGGTGCAGGGAGAAGACGAGTGCGCCGTCGACGTGCCCGCCGGCCAGGTACCGGCCGACGCGGGCGTGGTCCTCGCGGCCTTCGGTCAGCAGCAGCACGAGCTGGTTGTCGTGGGCCGTCAGTTCCTTGCTGATGCCGCGCAGTTGCTGGGCGAAGTAGGGGTCGGCGAAGACCCGCGTCTCCGGTTCGGCGGCGACGACGGCGACGGCCCGGTGCCGCCGGGTCACCAGGGAGCGGGCGGCCTGGTTGGGCACGTACCCCAGTTCCTCCACGGCCCGCCTGACCCGCTCGGCCAGCGCCTCGCGCACCCCGTGGGCGCCGTTGACCACGCGGGACACGGTGGCCCGCGAGACCCCGGCGCGCTCGGCCACGGCCTCCAGGGTGGGGCGCGGCGCGGTCTCGGTCACGGGCGGCTCCTCCTCGGCGGCTGCGGCTCAGGATAGCGGCAGGCCGCGGCGCGGGAGGGAGCCCTCCAGGGGCGGGAAACGTGCGTGTTCGGTGGTCAGGACGGGCGTATGCGCAGCCGGCCGGCGTCGGCTCAGTGCTCGTGCGCGTGTTCGTGCGCGGGCGCCTCGCCGGCCGGCGCCGCGCTCTTCGCGGCCGCTCCGCCGTGGTCGTGCGGCTCGTACCCGGGAATCGTGCCGTCCGGCTTCTTCACCAGGAACAGGCCCACCATCCCCATGTCGGAGTGGCTCTGCACGTGGCAGTGGTACATCCAGGCCCCGGCACCCACCCCCTCCCCCGCGACGATCTGGAAGCCGAAGGAGTCCGCCGGGCCGGTGATCTTGTTGTCGATGACCCGGGTCGGGTCGTCGGGGCCGGTGAGGATGCCGGTGCGGTTGTCCGCCCAGCGGTGACCGTGCATGTGGAAGGTGTGGTAGTACTCGCCGTGCGTGATCATGACGATCTCGACGCGGTCGCCCACCGTGGCCTCGAAGTCGGGGCCGGTGTGCGGGTCGCGGTTGTTGATGGTCATGTCGTTGAAGACGATCGTGTGCGTGGCGTCCGGCAGCACGTCGCCCTTGCGGCGCACGATCACCGGGCCGTACAGGCCCTTGCGGATGCCTCCGGTGCCGTGTTCGGTGCCGACGACGTGGTCGTGGTAGTGCCAGTAGCCCGCGCTGCCCGGCCGCCAGGTGCCGTCGTCGCGGCGTCCGGGCTTGTGGGTGCGCCAGGTGTAGGTGCGGGTGCCGCCGGGCTCGACGTCGCTCTTGTTCATCGCGGTGCCGTCGCTGGAGATCTCGTAGTCCAGGCCGTGGACGTGCAGACTGGCCCGCACGTCCATCGTGTTGGTGAACTCGATGTGCAGCGTGTCGCCCTCGTTCAGCTCGATCAGCGGGCCGGGGACGGAGGCCTTGCCCTTCTCGAAGCCGTAGCCCATCTGCCCGTCGGGCAGATTCTCGGCGTACATCCTGAGGTGTCTCACCTCGCCCCCGGCCGGCGCCGTCTTCGCGGTGATCCCCTTGGCCGCCGGTGCCGCGCCCGCGGCCTCCGGAGCGATGGACAACGATGTCGCGGCGGCAGCGCCGCCCAGCAGTACGCGTCGGTTGAAGCCTCGTCTGTCCATGCCGAACTCCCCACGCCGATACGGAATATGCGCAGACCCAGGACCTGATTGGCTGTGACGAACCTGTGGGACCGTACCGGTTGCCGCCATGTTTATCCACACTCAGGACAAAGTTCGTTGGATCCCGGTCATACCTATTGGCGTACCGCGCAAAGAGGTCTAGCTTCCTTGGCGCTGCTGCCGTGACCGAGGAGGTGCCCATGCCCCTGAGAGGGTTGAGCGCGAGAAGAAGAGGCTGGGCGGCGTGTGCCACCGCCGCTTTCGTCGCCGCGGGACTGCTTGCTGGCCCCACCGCCAGCGCGCGTCCGGCGCCGGACCCATCTCTGACAACGATGTCGATCAAGTCGCCGCCGGGCGGCGCCAACGTACGGGTGCTGATCTTCTACGGGTCCGCCGCGGCCGGGGACGAGTCGCCGGTCGTGAACGCCGGTATCGCGGCCATCGAGCGGATCGGCCTCTCCGGCCCGGCCGGGGAGCAGTTCAAGGTCGAGGCCACGGACAACGCCAATGTCTTCACCAACGAGAAGAAGCTCGGCCGGTTCAACGCGGTCGTGTTCCTGACCGGCGGCGGCGACGTCCTGACTCCCGCCCAGGAGGCAGGACTCGAGGCGTACATGGAGGCCGGGGGCGGGTTCCTCGGCGTCCACGACGCGGCCCGCGCGGAGCCGTACTCGGACTGGTTCACCGGTCTGGTCGGCGCCCGTCCCGCCGCCGACAGTCCGACGAAGGTCCAGCGGGCCACGGTCGAGGTCGGTGACCGGCGGCATCCGGCCACCAAGGACCTGCCGGCGGAGTGGAAGCGCCCCGACCAGTGGCTGAACTGGAAGGAGAACCCGTCCGGCGACGTGCACACCGTGGCCCGGGTACGCGAGTCGACGTACGCGCCCGGCGCGAGCGCCAACGGCTGGGACCACCCGGTCAGCTGGTGCCGTGACTACGACGGCGGCCGGTCCTTCTACACCGGCATGGGCGGCACGGCGTCGTCGTACGACGAGACCGAGTTCCGCAGCCATCTGCGCGGCGCCCTGATGTGGACGACCCGGCTCTCGCAGGCCGACTGCAAGGCGACCATCGACGCCAACTACAAGGCCGAGCGGCTCACCAAGCCCAACCAGCCCGGCCAGAACGACCAGATCGGCGAGCCCCACGGGCTGGTCACCGCCCCCGACGGCCGCGTCTTCTACATCGGCCGCGGCGGTGCGGACTCGTCCCAGCCGGTGGTGACCGACTGGAACGACCCGGACGTCGGCAAGGGCACCGGGCAGATCCAGGTCTGGGACCCGAAGACCGACAAGGTCACCCTCGCCGGTGAGCTGACCGTCTTCGGCAACAAGGGCGGCGGCGACGAGCTGGTCAAGGTCGAGGAGGGCCTGCTCGGCATCGAGCTGGACCCGGGGTTCGAGGAGAACGGGTGGGTCTACCTGCACTACACCCCGCACTCCCGAATCAACCGGGACACGCACATGGCCGAGCGTCGGGTCTCCCGCTTCACGCTCGACCGGGCGACCGACAAGCTGGACATGGGCAGCGAGAAGGTGCTGCTGAAATGGCCGGTGCAGATCCACAGCTGCTGCCACGCGGGCGGTGGGATGGCCTGGGATTCCAAGGGGAACCTGTACATCGCCACCGGTGACAACAACTCCAGCCAGTTCAGCGACGGTTACTCGGGCAACAACCCGGAGCCCAACTTCAAGGGCGTCTCCTTCGCCGACGCGCGCCGCACCGCCGGCAACACCAACAACCTCAACGGCAAGATCCTGCGCATCCACCCGGAGCCGGACGGGACGTACACGCTCCCCGAGGGCAACCTCTTCACGGGCAAGGAAACCGCCGAGGGCGGTGGCAAGACGCGCGGGGAGATCTACGTGATGGGTGTGCGCAACCCGGCGCGCATCTCCGTCGACAAGAAGACCGACACCCTGTACGCCGGCTGGGTCGGCCCGGACGCCGGTGCCCCGTCGACGACGTGGGGTCCGGCCAAGTACGACACGTTCGCCACCATCACCGAGGCGAGCAACCGCGGCTGGCCGTACTGCATGGGCAACAAGCAGCCGTACCGGGACCGGAATCTGCCGGACCCGTCGAAGCCGCTGGGCTGGTACGACTGCGACCACCCGAAGAACGAGTCGCCGAACAACGACGGCCTGGTCAACCTGCCGCCGGTGACCGGCAACAACATCTGGTACTCGCCCCAGGGCGGCGGCCCAGACTTCCCGCGCGACGAGAACGGGATCCCCTCGTACAAGGAGGACGAGGCCACCTACCGGCTGCCCTGGCTCAAGGGCGGCGGCCAGGCCGCGATGAACGGCCCGGTCTACCGCTACGACGCCGGCAACGCCAGCGAGACCAAGTGGCCGGCGTACTGGGACGGCAAGTGGTTCGTCGGTGACTTCTACGACGCCGACCAGCCGCGCAACGCGGTGCTGATGGACCCGAAGACGCAGGGCGACGGCGGTCTGCCGGTGCACTCGGAGTCCCTGAAGAGGATCGTGCCGGTCGGCAACGACGGCATCAAGAACCTGATGGGCTGGAAGTTCGGCCCGGACGGCGCGCTGTACGTCCTGGACTACGGCCGCGGCTTCTTCACCTCGGACTCCAAGTCGGCCCTGTGGCGGGTCACCTACGAGGGCGGCGGCCCGACGCCGGCCGCCGGACAGCTGGCGAGGAGGTCCGAGTGATACGCCAACGAAGAATGTGGGCCGCGCTGTTGGCCGGTCTGCTGATGGTGCTCGGTCTGCAGGCGACGTCCGCCTCCGGACAGCCCGCGGCGGCGCCCGCCGCGGCCGCCGCCGACCAGGTGCTGACCTGGACGGCGGGCGACGACATCACCAAGTACACGTCGGCGCCCGAGACGGCGGTGGCCGGTCCGGCCACGATCGTCTTCGAGAACAGTGAGGCGACCGGAAACACGACCGGCATGCCGCACACGCTGACGTTCATGACCGGCGATCCCGAGTACAACAGCGACGTGCAGCTGAACATCCTGGCCAACCCGAACGACGACCAGGGCGGCAAGCACACCGCCGAGGTCACCCTCACCCCCGGCACGTACATGTACCACTGCACGATCCCGGGCCACGGCCAGATGACGGGCGTGCTCGTGGTGACCGAGGGCGGCGGCGGCGAGGACACCACGGCGCCGGCGACCTCGGCCGAGGTGGGCGGCACGCAGAACGCCGACGGCGCCTACGTCGGTTCCGCGACCGTGACGCTCGCCGCCACCGACGAGGGCGGCTCCGGCGTCGAGCGGATCGAGTACGCGATCGGTGCCGACGGCGCCTGGCAGCCGTACACCACGCCGGTCGTCGTCGACCAGGTCGGCGAGCACACGGTGCGCTACCGGGCGTTCGACAAGGCGGGCAACGCCGCCGAGGAGAAGAGCGTCACGTTCACCGTGGCCGCGCCCGACACCGACGACACGACCGCGCCGGAGACCTCGGCGACGGTCAGCGGCGAGAAGAACGCGGACGGCGCGTACATCGACATGGCGACGGTGACCGTCACCGCCTCCGACACCGGTTCCGGCGTCAACACCATCGAGTACGCGGTCGGCGACGGCGCCTGGACGGCGTACACGGCGCCTGTGATGGTGCACGAGGTCGGCGAGCACACCGTGCGCTACCGGGCCACCGACAAGGCGGGCAACGTCGCGGCTGAGAAGAGCGTCGCCTTCACCGTGGCCGCCGCTCCCCCGCAGGACACCACCCCGCCGGTGACCGGCGCGACCGTGGACGGCACCAAGAACTCCGACGGCGCCTACGTCGGCAGCGCGAGGGTGACCGTGAACGCGGCGGACGAGGGCGGTTCCGGCGTCGCCGGTGTGGAGTACTCGCTGGACGCCGGGCCCTACCTGGCGTACACCGACCCGGTGGTCGTCGACCGGGTGGGCCGGCACACCGTGGCCTACCGGGCGAGCGACAAGGCGGGCAACACCTCCGAGCCGCTGACCGTGAGCTTCACGGTGGTGGCCGGCGGGGTCCCGGCGCCGCCCTGCCCGGAGTACGACGAGCGCCAGACGGTGATCGTCGGCACGGTGGACACGGGAGTGCCGAACCGGGTCACCAACAACCGGTGCCGGATCAACGAGATGATCGAGGACGAGAAGGAGTGGACGTCCCAGGCGCTCTTCCTCAAGCACGTCCGCAACGTCATGGACGCGCTGCGGGACGAGGGAGTCGTCGACAAGCGTGAGGTCAAGGCGATCAACAAGGCCGCCAAGCAGTCGAAGATCGGGCTGCCCGGCCAGACCGAGGGCTACCGCACGATCATGGACGGCACCCAGGAGTCCTTCGCCAAGTGGGAGCAGGTGGGCGGCGGTTCGTTCGGGCTGAACGCGGACGGGTCGATCACCTCGGGCACCTCGAAGGACGGCCTCGGGATGCTGTGGTTCCCCGAGCGCAAGTACGGGAACTTCTCGCTGAAGCTCCAGTGGCGTGACGACGCCCCGGGCACCGCGAACACCAACGGCGGCGTCTTCGTGCGCTTCCCGCAGGTGCACGACCACCCGGAGGAGTCGCGGCCGGAGTGGGTCGCCATCAAGTACGGGCACGAGATCCAGGCGTTCGACAGCCCGACCGGCGACATGTACAAGTCCGGCTCCGTGTACGGCTTCGACCGGGTCGGCCTGGCCGGCGCGGGTGTGACGGAGAAGGGCACCTGGAACGACTACGAGATCCGGGTGGAGGACCAGCACTACTCGGTCTTCCGCAACGGTGTGCTGATCAACGAGTTCGACAACTTCGGCGGCCAGGTCTTCTACCCGGAGCGCTCGGACGATCCGGGCACCGACGGGCGGCGGTTCGCCTCGGGCTATGTCGGGCTCCAGGTGCACAGCACCTCGGACGTGATCTCGTACCGGGACATCCGGATCAAGGAGCTGTAGAGCCGTAGAGAGCCGGGGCGTTGTTGCTCAGTCCGGGCCGGGAGACTTCTTCCTGGCCCGGCTGGGCTGGACCCGGCTCGGCTCGCCCGGCATCTTCGGATACTCGGGCGGGTACGGCAGGTCGCCGAGCCCGTGGTCGTGCTCGTCCTTCGTCGCCAGCTCCAGCAGCGCGTCGAGGGAGTGTCTGACCTCGTCCATGCCCGCGTGCACGTCGCCGAGTTCGGCGAAGCGCGCGGGCATGGTCGTGATGTCGAAGTCCTGCGGGTGCGCGACTCCCACCTCGTCCCAGGTCAGCGGGGCGGAGACCGGCGCGTTCGGGCGGGGGCGGACGGAGTAGGCGGAGGCGATGGTGCGGTCGCGGGCGGTCTGGTTGTAGTCGATGAAGATGCGCTCGCCGCGCTCCTCCTTCCACCACTTGATGGTGACCCGCTCGGGCATCCGCCGTTCCATCTCCCGGCCGACGGCGATGGCGGCGCGCCGCACCTGGGTGAAGGTCCAGCGCGGCTCGATGGGCACGAAGACATGGATGCCGCGCCCCCCGGAGGTCTTGGGCCAGCCGCGCAGCCCGCCGAACTCGTCGAGCACCGCCCGCAGTTCGTGGGCGGCCCGGGCCGCGTCGTCGTAGTCCGTCCCGGGCTGCGGGTCGAGGTCGATGCGCAGTTCGTCGGGGTGGTCGACGTCGTCGCGGCGCACCGGCCAGGGGTGGAAGGTGAGGGTCCCGTACTGGGCGGCCCACAGGACGGCCGCCTCCTCGGTGGGGCACATCTCGTCGGCACTGCGTCCGCTGGGGAAGGTGATGTGCGCGGTCGGGATCCAGTCGGGCATCCCCTTGGGCGCGCGCTTCTGGTAGAACCACTCGCCGGTGATCCCGTCCGGATAGCGCTGGAGCGTGGTGGGCCGGTCGCGCAGGGCGCGCAGGACACCGGGGGCGACGGCCTGGTAGTACCGGGCCACGTCGAGCTTGGTGTACCCGCACTCGGGGAAGAACACCTTCCCCGGACTGGACAGCCGCACGCTCCGCCCACCCACCTCCAACTCCACCGCTTCCGCCATGCGAGCCACCGTAGGCGTAACGCCTTCACCCCGCACATCGGATGTCCTGGGACGAAAAACGGGCGGACCGCGACCCGCTCGGCCGCCTACTTGCCGATACTGATCCTGTCGTTGTCGAGGAGCGCGGTGTGGGTGGCCGCGGTGATGATCAGCAGGACCATGAGGAATCCCGGGACGGGATTGGTGTCGTCGGCCTCGGGGCTGATCGCGAAGGCGACGGAGAAGACGGCGACCTCCCCGACGATGTAAACCCCCGCCAGCCAGGGCTTCACGACGCCCTTGACCGCGGCCACGACGATGGGAACGGCGGCGGCCAGTCCCAGGGTGACGATCGGAACCAGCGTCCACACCACCTTGGCCAGGCTCGACGCATACATGCGGGGGCGGGCCGGCGTGAGCGGGGCGTTGATGTAGGGACTGGCCACGGGTTCTCCCTTTACGTCGACAGCGTGTAGGAAGTGTGAGGTCACGAAGTCGAGCTGTCAGGTGATTCGACGGGGTGGACCCGATCGAGTGAACGAGGCGGGAAAGCCGCTCCGATCAAGCCGCACGAGACGCGTCCGCTCCCCTGCGACGAGGGCCTCCGGGTGACGGGCTCGACGGGCAGGATGCCGGTGGCGGCGTACAGAATCGGACCATGGAGCTCCCCGTCATGCCGCCCGTGAAGCCGATGCTCGCCAAGTCCGTGGCGAAGATCCCGCCGGGGATGCACTACGAGGCGAAGTGGGACGGCTTCCGCGCGATCGTGTTCCGGGACGGTGACGAGGTGGAGCTGGGCAGCCGTACGGGCAAGCCGCTGACCAGGTACTTCCCGGAGTTGGTGGCGGCGGTGCGGGAGCGGTTGCCCGGGCGGTGCGTGCTGGACGGGGAGATCGTGATCGCGCGGGAGGGGCATCTGGACTTCGACGCGCTGACCGAGCGGATCCATCCGGCGGACAGCCGGGTGCGGACGCTGGCGGAGCGGACGCCGGCCTCGCTGGTGGCCTTCGACCTGCTGGCGCTGGACGACGAGTCCCTGCTCGACGTGGGGATGGCCGACCGGCGGGCGCTGCTGGAGCGGGCGCTGGGCGGGGTGACGCCGCCGGTGCACGTGGCGCCTGCGACGGACGACGTCGAGGTGGCCCGGCGGTGGTTCGAGCAGTACGAGGGTGCGGGGCTCGACGGCGTCGTCGCCAAGCCGCTCGATCTGCGGTACCGGCAGGACGAGCGGGCCATGTTCAAGATCAAGCACGAGCGGACGGCGGACGTGGTCGTCGCCGGGTACCGCTACCACAAGAGCGGCCCCGTGGTCGGCTCGCTGCTGCTCGGCCTGTACGACGACCGGGGCGTCCTCCAGCACGTGGGGGTGTGCGCGGCCTTCACCATGAAGCGCCGGGCGGAGCTGGTGGAGGAGCTGGAGCCGCTGCGCATGGACGACGCCGGCGGGCATCCGTGGGCGAAGTGGGCCGAGGAGGCCGCCCACGAGTCGGCGCGGCTGCCGGGCGCCCCCAGCCGCTGGTCCGGCAAGAAGGACCTGTCCTGGGTGCCGCTGCGTCCCGAGCGGGTCGTCGAGGTGGCGTACGACCACATGGAGAACGGGGCCCGCTTCCGGCACACGGCCCGCTTCCGCCGGTGGCGACCGGACCGGACCCCGGAGAGCTGCACCTACGCGCAGCTGGAGGAGCCGGTCCGCTACGACCTCGCGGAGATCCTGGGCGCACCCTGACCGGTGACTCCCGCGGCAGCTACGGCTTCATCAGGACCTTGACCGCGCCGTCCTGCTTCTTCTGGAACATCTCGTACGCGTGCGGCGCCTCGGCCAGCGGCACCCGGTGGGTGGCGAAGCCGTCCACGCCGAGCGGGTCGTCGTCGGTCAGGTGCGGGACGATCTCGTCGCTCCAGCGGCGCACGTTGGCCTGGCCCATGCGCAGCTGGATCTGCTTGTCGAACATGGTGAGCATCGGCATCGGGTCGGCCATGCCGCCGTACACACCGGACAGCGAGATGGTGCCGCCGCGGCGCACCAGGTCGATCGCGGTGTAGAGGGCCGCGAGCCGGTCGACGCTGAACCGCTCCGCCAGAGGCCCGCCGATGGCCCGGGGCATCACCGCGGCGGTCTGCTGCACCAGCTTGGCCACGGCGCCGCCGTGCGCCTCGGTGCCGACCGCGTCGATCACGGCGTCGGGGCCGCGGCCGTCCGTCCGGTCCTGGACCGCGGCGACGAGGTCCTTCTCGTCGTCGAAGGACCGCAGGTCGAAGGTCTCCACACCCCGTGCGCGGGCCCGCTCCAGCCGCTCCGGCACGAGGTCGACGCCGAAGACCTGCTCGACGCCCTTGAGCCGGGCGATCCGGCAGGCCATGTCGCCGATCGGGCCGAGGCCCAGCACGGCGAGACTGCCGCCCTGCGGTACGGCGGCGTACTCGACCGCCTGCCAGGCGGTGGGCAGCACGTCGGAGAGGTAGACGAAGCGGTCGTCGGCAGGGCCCTCGGGGACCTTGATCGGACCGAACTGGGCCTGCGGAACGCGCAGGTACTCGGCCTGGCCGCCGGGGATCGCGCCGTACAGGCGGGTGTAGCCGAAGAGCGGGGCGCCCATGCCCTCGCCGGTGACCTGGGTGGTCTCGCACTGGGTCGGCAGCCCGGTGCCGCACATGTAGCAGTGGCCGCACGCGATCTGGAACGGCACCACGACCCGGTCGCCCGGCTTCAGGCCGGTCACCTCCGGGCCGACCTCCTCGACGATGCCCATCGGTTCGTGACCGAGGATGTCGCCCGGTGTCATGAACGGTGTGAGCACCTCGTAGAGGTGCAGGTCGGAGCCGCACAGCCCGGAGGACGTGACGCGGATGACGGCGTCCGTCGGCTCCTCGATCCTCGGGTCGGACACCTCCTCCACCCGCACGTCCCGCTTGCCCTGCCACGTCACTGCCTTCATCGCCCGCGCTCCCTCCGTATCCGTGCGCGTCGGTTCTGCGTGGCGGCCGGGTACCCCGGGGCTCCCGTCGCCGAACCCGGCGGTCTTTTCGGCCGAACAGCGGATTATCAGCCCCGTTCCGTGTGCCGTATCGGATTCAGTCAGGTATGGCACTAAATGCTCTAAGAAGCGCACAATCGTTGACACAGGATGGGTGGACTGATGGTCGGAACGCGAAGAGGGCCGCGCAGGGGCCGGTGCGCCGCGCTGCTGACGGCGGCGGTGGCGGTCTCGCTGGCGGCGGCGGGCTGCACGGCGGGAGCCGGCACGAAGGACGACGGACGCGCCTCGCGACCGGAGCGGTCGCACAGCGCGGCCCCCGCGACCGGACCGGTGCTGGCCGTGAAGGTCGACAACGTGCGCGCGGCCCGCCCCCAGACGGGCCTGGAGGACGCGGACGTGATCTACACCGAGCCGGTGGAGGCCGGGCTGAGCCGGCTGATGGCGGTCTACGCCACCGGGCTGCCGGAGTCGGTGGGGCCGGTACGCAGCGCCCGGGAGTCCGACCTGGAGCTGCTCGGCCAGTTCGACCGGCCGGTGCTGGCCTTCTCCGGGGCGCAGAGCAAGCTGCTGCCGCTCATCGACAAGGCCCCGCTGCGGGCGGAGCCGGCGAGCGAGGACTCCGACGCCTACATCCGCGCCGGGGACCGCCAGGCCCCGCACAACCTGTATCTGCGACCTGGCGAACTGCTCCGGAAGCCGTCCGGCGCCGCGGCCCTCACGACCGGGTTCACCTACGGCAAGGCCCCTGCGGGCGGGCGGGCGGAGTCCTCGCACTCGGTGCGCTACCCCTCGGCAGGCTTCACCTTCACCTGGTCCGGCAGCCGGGACCGGTGGCTGGTCTCCATGGACGGCAGCCCGGCCCGCACGGCCGACGGCGGGCGGCTGGCCCCGGCCACGGTCGTCGTGCAGCACGTGACGGTGCGCGAGTCGGACTTCCGCGACTTCCGCGGCAGCAACTCGCCCTATGTCGAGTCGGTGGGCTCGGGACGGGCGGAGGTGCTGCGCGACGGGCGCGCGTACGACGCGACCTGGAAGCGCGGGGCGGCCGGGGACGGCACCACCTTCACCACCGAGGACGGCAAACCGCTGAACTTCGCCGACGGCCAGGTCTGGGTGGTCTTCACGGGCGAGTCCTGAGCCGGGACCACCTGATCCGCCGGCCCCCGGTCAGCCGGGTGCCGTCGTCGGCTCGGCCGGGTTGCGGAGCCCTTCCGCGGCGTCCGCGACCCGGCGCACGAGGTCGATGAAGACCGCCTGCTCGTCGGGGGCGAGGGGGGCGAGGAAGACCTGGTTCATACGGGCGACGCGCACACCCAGCCTGCGGTGCACGCGCAGGCCCTCGTCGGTGAGCCGGAGGAGGGACCGGCGGCCGTCCTGCGGATCGCGGACCTTGTCGAGCAGCCCCCGGCGCCCGAGCCGGCTGACCACCTCGGCGATGGTCGACCGGTCCAGGCCCACCCGCTCCCCCACCGTGCGCTGGTCCAGGCCGGGCTCGGCCACCAGGGCGTTGAGGACGGCGTACTGCGGCGACGTGGTCTCCTCGGAGACCATCGTGTTCCACAGCAGGTAGTGCGCCTGCTGCAGCCGCCTGGCCAGGTGGCCGGGGTGGGTGGTCAGGTCGACCGCTGCCATGCGTGCACTCCCGTGGTCACTTTCACCGATGCGATATTTCGTCGGTGCACTGACGATACATGGCGCGAGCGGCGTACAGCTGAGAATGCGGCATCCGATCTACCTCGGAATATGTGGGTCTTGACGCCCCGGCCGTCCGGTGGCAGCGTGTGGGAAACCTCGCTGAAATACTCAGTGCCCTGACTATCTACTTCCGGGGCGCGCTGAAGAGATGGGGCTTCTCGGATGGACAAGGTGGTGGCCACGGCCGGCGCGGCGGTGGCCGACGTGCCCGACGGCGCGTCGCTCGCGGTGGGCGGTTTCGGGCTGAGCGGTGTGCCGAACGTGCTGATCCAGGCGCTTCACGAGCGCGGGACCGGCGGGCTGTCGGTGGTCTCCAACAACTGCGGGGCGATGGACTCCGGGCTGGCCGTCCTGCTGGCCGCCGGGCGCATCGCCCGCGTGACCGGGTCCTACATCGGCGCGAACAAGGAGTTCGCGCGCCAGTACCTCGGCGGCGAGCTGGAGGTCGAGATGATCCCGCAGGGCACCCTGGCCGAGCGGCTGCGGGCCGGCGGCGCGGGGATCCCCGCCTTCTACACGCCCGCCGGGGTCGGCACCCAGGTCGCCGACGGCGGGCTGCCCTGGCGCTACGACGGGTCCGGCGGCGTCGCGCTGGCCTCGCCGCCGAAGGAGGTCCGCGAGTTCGACGGAACGGAGTACGTCCTCGAACGCGGCATCCGCACGGACTTCGCGCTGGTCCGCGCAGCGAAGGGCGACCGGCACGGCAACCTGGTCTTCGCCAAGTCCTCCCGGAACTTCAACCCGCTGGCCGCGATGGCCGGGCGGGTGACGATCGCCGAGGTGGAGGAGCTGGTCGAGCCGGGCGGGATCGACCCGGACGCGGTGCACCTGCCCGGCATCTTCGTCCAGCGGGTGGTGGCACTGACGGCCGAGCAGGCCACCGACAAGCAGATAGAGCGGCGTACGACTTCCGCGCCTCCGGCGCGAGGGACGGTGACTTCCTGATGGCCCGGACACGTGAACAGATGGCCGCGCGGGCGGCGCTGGAGCTGGCGGACGGCCAGTACGTCAACCTCGGCATCGGCCTGCCCACTCTGATCCCGAACTACCTCCCCGAGGGCGTCGAGGTCACCCTGGAGTCGGAGAACGGCATCCTGGGCACCGGCCGGTACCCCACCGAGTCCGAGGTGGACCCCGACCTGATCAACGCGGGCAAGGAGACGGTCACGGTCCGGCCGGGCGCCGCCTTCTTCGACTCGGCCCTGTCCTTCGGCATGATCCGGGGCGGGCACATCGACGTCGCGGTGCTCGGCGCGATGCAGGTCTCGGCCGGCGGCGACCTCGCCAACTGGGCCGTCCCCGGAAAGATGATCACCGGGATCGGCGGTGCGATGGACCTCGTCCACGGCGCCCGCACGGTCATCGTGGTCATGACCCACACCGCCAAGGACGGCTCCCCCAAGATCCTCGAGGAGTGCGCGCTGCCGCTCACCGGCAAGGCGTGCGTCGACCGCGTCATCACCGACCTCGGCGTCCTCGACGTCACCGGCGACGGCCTGGTCCTGGTGGAGACCGCCCCGGGCGTGAGCGTCGACGAGGTCGTCGCCAGGACCGACGCCAAGCTCGTCGTCACGGAGGGACTGAAGTGAGGGACGTCTACATCGTCGACGCGGTGCGCACCCCGTTCGGCAAGTACAACGGGGCTCTGGCGGGCGTACGCCCGGACGACCTGGCCGCGCACGCGATCCGTGAACTCCTCGCCCGTACTCCCGGCCTGGACCCGTCCCGGATCGACGACGTGTACTTCGGCAACGCGAACGGCGCAGGCGAGGAGAACCGCAACGTCGCCCGCATGGCCGCCCTGCTGGCCGGCCTGCCCACCACCGTCCCCGGCGTCACCGTGAACCGGCTGTGCGCGTCCGGCCTGGAGGCGGTGGTCCAGGCGGCCCGCGCCATCGCGGTCGGCGACGCCTCGGTCGCGCTCGCCGGCGGCGTGGAGTCGATGACCCGGGCGCCGTACGTGCTGCCCAAGCCGGACCGGGCCTTCCCGGCCGGGCACACGGAGATGTACTCGACCACCCTGGGCTGGCGCATGGTCAACCCGGCGTTGGACCCGCAGTGGACGATCCCCCTCGGGGAGTCGGCGGAGCTGATCGCGGACAAGCACGAGATCACCCGCGAGCAGCAGGACGAGTACGCCCTCGCCTCTCATCAGAAGGCCGCGCGCGCCCGGGCCGACGGCCTGTTCGACGCCGAGCTGGCACCCGTGCCCGTGCCGCGCCGCAAGGGCGACCCGGTGCACTTCGCCGCCGACGAGTGCGTGCGCCCCGACACGTCCCTGGACGCGATGGCGAAGCTCGGGCCGTCCTTCCGGAGGACCGACGGGACGGTGACCGCCGGGAACGCCTCGCCGCTCAACGACGGTGCCGCGGCGCTGCTCCTGGTCGACGAGGAGGGCCTGCGGGCCACCGGGCGCGAGCCGCTCGCCCGGGTCTGTGCGACCGGGGTCTCGGCGACCGACCCGCAGTACTTCGGTCTCGCCCCCGTCGAGGCCGTGAACCGCGCGCTCGCCAGGGCCGGCCGGACCTTCGCCGACCTGGACGTGCTCGAACTCAACGAGGCCTTCGCCGCCCAGGTGCTGGGCTGTGTCGCCGAGTGGCCCGAGTTCGACCCCGCGGTCCTCAACCCGCAGGGCGGCGCCATCGCCCTCGGTCACCCGCTCGGCGCCTCGGGCGCCCGCCTCGCCGGCACCGTCGCCCACCAGCTCGCCCGCGAGGGCGGCGGCACGGGCGTCGCCACCCTCTGCATCGGCGTCGGCCAGGGCCTCGCCCTGGTCCTCGACCGCTAGTCACCCCAGGGACTCCCCCATGACTCTCACCCAGCACGACATCGACGCGGAGATCGCGGCCGAGCACGCCGCCTACGAGAAGCGGGTCGCCGACGGCGCGCCCGTCGAGCACCACCCGCGCCGCGACTACGCCCCGTACCGCTCCTCGGTGCTGCGCCACCCCAAGCAGCCGCCGGTCGCCATCGACGTCTCCAAGGACCCGGAGCTGGTGGAGCTGTCCTCGCCCGCCTTCGGGGAGCGGGACATCACGGAGATCGACAACGACCTGACCCGGCAGCACACCGGGGAGCCGGTCGGCGAGCGCATCACGGTCTCCGGCCGCCTCCTCGACCGCGACGGCAGGCCCGTGCGCGGGCAGCTGGTGGAGATCTGGCAGGCCAACTCGGCCGGGCGGTACGCCCATCAGCGCGAGCAGCACGACGCGCCGCTGGACCCGAACTTCACCGGCGTGGGCCGCACGCTCTCCGACGCCGACGGCTTCTACCGCTTCACCACCGTGCAGCCCGGCCCCTACCCGTGGCGCAACCACGTCAACGCCTGGCGCCCCGCGCACATCCACTTCTCCGTGTTCGGCTCGGCGTTCACGCAGCGCCTGGTCACGCAGATGTACTTCCCGAACGACCCGTTGTTCCCGTACGACCCGATCCTTCAGTCGGTGACGGACGACGCGGCGCGGCAGCGGCTGATCGCGACGTACGACCACAGTCTGTCCGTGCCGGAGTTCTCGCTCGGCTATCACTGGGACATCGTGCTCGACGGCCCGAACGCCACCTGGATCGAAGAAGGACGCTGACCCGCCATGACGAAGACCGACACCAGCGGCCCTGAGCAGGTGCCGCCCACCCCGTCGCACACGGTCGGCCCCTTCTACGGGTATGCGCTGCCCTTCCGCGGCGGCGAGGACATCGCGCCCGCCGGGCACCCGGACACGGTCACCGTGCACGGGTACGTGTACGACGGCGAGGGCAACCCGCTGCCGGACGCCCTGCTGGAGCTGTGGGGGCCGGACCCCGGGGGCCGGGTGCCGACCGCCGACGGCTCGATGCGGCGCGACCCGGCCTCCGGCGGCTTCCTGGGCCGCAACGGTGTGGAGTTCACCGGCTTCGGGCGCATCCAGACCGACGCGAACGGCCACTGGTACGCGCGGACGCTGCGACCGGGAGCACGCGGGCGCAGCGCGCCGTACGTGAGCGTGTGCGTGTTCGCGCGCGGGCTGCTCGTGCACCTGTTCACCCGGATCTACCTGCCGGGCGACGAGGCGGCGCTCGCCGCCGACCCGCTGCTTGCCCGGGTGCCGGCCGGGCGCCGCGACACGCTGATCGCGGCGGACGAGGGGCACGGGACGTACCGTTTCGACATCCGCCTTCAGGGCGAGGGCGAGACGGTCTTCCTGGAGTTCCAGTGACATCACCTGCCGACCCCGCTCCCACCGACGCCGACACGAGCCTGCTCGCCCCCGGGTGGGCGGGCTCGCCGGCCGCGTCGGCGACCGGTGACCGCGCGTATCTGCGGGCCCTGCTCGACGCGGAGGCGGCGCTGACCCGCGCCCAGGCCGCGCTGGGGCTCGCCCCGGCCGAGGCGGCGGACGCGGTGGACGCGGCCGCCGCCGACCCCGCCGCCTTCGACCTGCGCTCCCTCGCCGAGCGTGCCCGGGGCGGCGGCAACCCGGTCATTCCCCTGGTGGCCGACCTGACGAAGGCGGTCGGCGAGCCGTACGGGCCGTACGTGCACCGGGGCGCGACCAGCCAGGACATCCTGGACACGGCGACCATGCTGGTCGCCGCGCGCACCCTGGGTCTGCTGCTCCCCGATCTCGCGCGGACGGAACGCGCTCTGGCCCGGCTGGCCGCCGAGCACCGGGACACGCCGATGCCGGGCCGGACGCTCACCCAGCACGCCGTGCCGACGGTCTTCGGGCTGAAGGCGGCCGGCTGGCGCTCGCTGGTGCTGGACGCGCGGGACCGGATCACGGCGGTGCGAGCCGCGCTGCCCGCTCAACTCGGCGGCGCGGCGGGCACCCTGGCCGCCTTCGAGGCGTACGGCGCGACGGACCCGGCCGACCTGCCGGCGGCGTACGCCCGTGAACTGGGCCTGCGCGCTCCCGAGTTGCCCTGGCACACCCTGCGCACTCCGGTCGCCGACCTGGCCGGCGCCCTCGCCTTCGCCGCCGGGGCGCTGGGGAAGATCGCCGCGGACGTGCTGACGCTGTCCCGCACCGAGATCGGCGAGGTCGCCGAGGGCGGCGGGGGCGGCTCCTCGGCGATGCCGCACAAGGCCAACCCGGTACGGTCCACGCTGATCGCGGCGGCCGCCCGGCGCGCCCCGCAGCTCGCGGCCACGCTGTTCGGCTCGCTGGCCGCCGAGGACGAGCGTCCCGCCGGTGCCTGGCACGCCGAGTGGGAGCCGCTGCGGGAGCTGCTGCGGCTGACCGGCGGCGCAGTGCGTGACGCCGCCGAACTGGCCGAGGGGCTGCGGGTGCGCCCCGACCTGATGCGCGCGCACCTCGGACTGACGCACGGGCTGATCGTGTCGGAGCGGCTGTCGGCCGAACTGACCCCGGTGCTCGGACGGGCCCGCGCCGGGGAACTGCTCACCGAGCTGGCGGCGCGCACCTACGCCGAGGACCGGAGTCTGGGCGAACTGCTCTCGGAGGTACCGGAGTTGCGGGGCATCGAGCCGGCCTCTCCCACCGATCCCGCCCGCTACACGGGCGCCGCCGCCACCCTCACCGACCGTGCTCTGGAGCGACGTTGACGACTCTGCTCAACCATCTGTCCGAAGGCCCCGCCTCCGCTCCCCCGCTGCTGCTCGGGCCCTCGCTGGGCACCTCGTACGCGCTGTGGGACGCGGTGGCGCCCGAACTGTCCGTCGGGCACCGGGTGATCCGCTGGGACCTGCCGGGACACGGGGGCTCGCCGGCCGGCCTGATCGGGCCCGGCGCCACCGTCGCGGACCTGGCCGGTCTGGTGCTCGCGCTCGCCGACTCGCTCGGGGTGGAACGGTTCGCCTACGCCGGGGTGTCCCTGGGCGGCGCGGTGGGCCTGCACCTGGCAGTGCACCACCCCGAGCGGGTGTCGTCCCTCGCGGTCGTCTGCTCGTCGGCACACTTCAACGGCGCGGAGCCGTGGGAGGAACGGGCGGCGCGGGTGCGCGAGGAGGGCCTGGCACGGCTCGCGGAGGGCGCGGACGCGCGGTGGTTCACCCCGGGGTTCACGGTGCCCCGGCTGGTCCGGGACCACCGGGACGCCGACCCGGGTGCGTATGCCGCCTGTTGTGACGCGCTTGCCGCCTTCGACCTGCGCGGCCGGGTCGGGGAGATCTCCGTGCCGACGCTGCTGGTCGCCGGGCGTGAGGACCCGGCGACGCCGCCCGCGCATCTGCGGGAGCTGGCCGACGCGGTGCCGGGCGCGACGCTGACCGAGATCCCGGGCGCGTCGCACCTGGCGCCGGCCGAGCGGCCGGAGGCGGTGCTGACGGCGCTGCGGGCCCACTTCGGCGGCGGCGCCAAGCGGGGCATGGCGGTGCGGCGCGAGGTGCTGGGCGACGCGCACGTGGACCGGGCGCAGGGGCGGCAGACGCCGTTCACGGCGCGCTTCCAGGACTTCATCTCGCGTTACGCGTGGGGCGAGGTCTGGACCGACGAGACGCTCACGCGCCGCGAGCGCAGCATGGTCACACTGACGGCGCTGGTCGCGCACGGCCACTACGAGGAGCTGGCCATGCATGTGCGGGCCGCGCGGCGCAACGGGCTGACGGCGGACGAGATCGGCGCGGTGCTGCTCCAGACGGCGGTGTACTGCGGGGTCCCGGCCGCGAACTCGGCGTTCGCGACGGCCCAGCGGGTGCTGGCCGAGGAGGCGGACGGCTCGGCGGAGTGAACCGCGCCGCCACGTCCTGACGGGGCCTCAGCCCGCGTGTCCCACCGCCAGGGCCTCGCGGGCGCGGGCCACGAGTCCGTCGGCGCCGCACGAGTCGGCCAGCGCCAGGCCCCGCTCCAGCTCGGCCGCCGAGCGGGCCGCGATGCCGTACTCCACGCGGGCGGCGGCGTGTTCGTACTGGCAGGGTGAGGCCTCCAGGTAGGTGACCGCCTGGGCGGCGAGCCGGACCGCGCGCTGGCCGGTCTCCAGCGCGGCGGCGCAGCGCAGGGCCTCTCCTATCGCCGTGTCCGTGCCGAAGCGCTCGGCCTGACGGCGGGCGTCGGTGGCCAGCCGGGCGGCGCGGCCGGGGTCATCGCCGGCCAGCGCACGGGCCAGTTCGGTCGCCCAGGGGACCACCACCGGGTTGTGCCGGCCACGGACGGCCGCCACCTTCTCGGCGGCCTCCAGTTCGTTGATGCCCTCCTTGGTGCGGCCGACGGCGAGCAGCAGGCGTGCGCGCACCGGGCGGGGGTCGGGCAGCACGATCGTCGACGGGTACGGCGGTGCGAAGCCGTACTGGTCGGCGACGGTCCGGGCCTCCTCGACATGGCCGCGGGCGAGCAGGGTGTCGACCAGGTTGCAGGTCGCCGACCAGTACAGCGGCAGCCCGCGGCCCACGCGTTCGGCGATGCGCAGGGATTCGCGCAGGGACTGCTCGGCCTCCCTGAGACGGCCCCTCCTGCGGTGGCCGAGGCCGACGTAGGCGTGCGCCAGGGCGAGGTGGCCGCCGCTCCAGCCGGCGCCCTCGTAGGCGCGCAGGGCCTCGGTGAACAGCGCCTCGGCGCGGTCCAGCCGGTCGGCGTAGGCGTAGGAACTGGCCAGCATCATGGGCAGTTCCAGGCCCCACTCGGTGTCGGTCCAGCCGAGTCCGGGGGCGAGGCGGCCGTTGACGAGGGCGCGGTCGCACAGTTCGACGACCTCTTCGGCGCTCTCGCCGTGGGTCATGGCGTCGAAGCCGCGCAGGATGAGCAGGGCGCGCTCGGCGTTGTCGCGGCCGGTGCAGGTGGCGGCGAGTTCGGCCAGGCGGGCGGAGCGGTGGGGCGAGGAGGTCTCCCCCGCGTGGATGCCCTCCCACATGTACTGGGCTGCCTGGAGCCGCAGTCGCGCGGAGGGGTCGGGGTTGCGGGCGGCCTCCGCCTCGACGGTGCGGACGGCCTCCTCCAGCTGGTCGTTGTGGAGCAGGGCCTGGGAGAGCCGGAAGACGGCGTCGACGCGCTGCTCGCCGTCGAGTCCCGGCATGGCGAGCGCGGTGCGCAGGTGGCCGATGGTGGTGGCGGGCGCGGTGAGGAGCGTGGCGCAGCCCAGTTCGAACAGCACGCGGGCGTGGGACTCGGGCAACGGCGGTTCCTGCAGCGCGCGTTCGAGGCAGCGACGGGCCGCGTCGGGGGCTCCGACGGCGAGGTGTTCGCGGGCGGCCTCGCGCAGCTGGGCCACGACCTCCTGGTCGTCGTCGGGGTGCACCTTGAGCAGATGGCGGGAGGCGGCCGCGGCGCCGAGCCCGGAGTCGGTCACCAGCTGGGCCGCTATGCCGTGCATCGCGGTGCGCAGGGCGTCGGGGATGGAGTTGTAGACGGCGGTGGCGATCAGCGGGTGGACGAACTCCAGCTCGTCCGCGCCCGGTTGCCCGGCGGTGTCCGGCACGGACAGGATCCGGGCGCCCCGGAGCAGCTCGGCGCAGCGGGCGGCGACGGCGCGGTCGAGGGTGGCGAGCCTGGCCACCATGTCGACGGTGATGCCGCCGCCGAGGATGGCCGCCGCCCAGGCGAACCGGGTGGAGTCGACGCCGAGTTGCTCCAGGCGGGCGACGAGGCCGCCGCCGCGGGCGGAGCGGTTCAGGTCACGCAGTTCGGCGGCTTCCGCCTCGACGGGTTGCAGTTCGCTGTCCTGGACCTTGGCGAGGAGTTCGACGGTCTCGTAGGGGTTGCCGCCGGTGACGGCCCACACCTCGCGGCAGAACGCGGCCTCGGCATGGGCGCCCAGCGTGGCGCGGGTGAGTCCGGCCGTCGCGTCGGGGGTGAGGGCGTTCAGCGGGGCGAGGGGCCGGCCCATGGCGCTGGCCGTCTCCAGGTGCCGGGCGCTGTCACCGCTGACGTCGCCGGGGCGGCGGGCGATGACGACCAGGACGGAGGTCTCGTCGAGCCGTTCGGCGAGGGCGGCGAGCCAGCGCAGGGTCTCCTGGTCGGCCCAGTGGGCGTCGTCGATCATCAGCACCAGCGGCCACTCCCGGCGCGCGAGCCGGCGTACGGCGGCGACGAGGCCGTCGCACACGCCCTGCGGGTCGGCCTGCCGCTCACCGGGGTCCGCTATGCCGAGGGCGGGGCCGGCGATGTCGTACCAGTCGCCGAGGTACTCGCGGGCCTCCTCGGGGAGCATGGACACCAGGGCGGGCTGGAGGAGTTGGCGCACCACGTTGAAGGGGACGGACCTGAGGGTCTCGCCGCCGCGGGCCGACCAGACGGTGCAGCCCCGGGCCTCGGCGATGCGGCGGGTCTCGGCGAGCAGTGCCGTCTTGCCGACCCCGGCCTCGCCGCGGGCCTCCAGCAGGGTGCCGGGGGACGAGCGGTCCGCGCACAGGGTGTCGACCGCGCGCGTGATGGTGGCGACTTCCTCGTCGCGCTCCCAGAGGGAGGCCGAGGCGGCGCCCGCCCGCCGTACCTCCGTCATCCCGCTACCTCCCCGAGTCGCCCGAATGACGTACAGAGCCTGAGCCTAGCCCTCCGATCGCGCAAGTGGTGGGCGCTCCGCCGACCAGTTGCCGTGACGGGTGACATGCGGTAAAGCGTGAACGACGCGTCGGGCCCGCCATCAGCGGCGGTGCGGCCGGGCGCCCGTCAACCTCCCGCGGCCGGGGGCGGGACGGCTTACGGCCGGGCCTCTCATCCGGCTTTCACCGACGCCTCATACGGTGGGCACATGACGCAGGCGACTCCTCCCGGGTGGTACCCGGACCCCGGACAGAAGAATGACGGTCCCGCCACCGAACGCTGGTGGGACGGCACGGCGTGGACCGACCAGGTGCGCCCGGCGGGAGCGGCCGCCGCGTGGGCCCCGCCCGCGCAGCCGCCGGGCCAACCGCCGGTGCAGCCACCGGCGCAGAACGCCGCGCCCGGACCGTACCCCGTGCACCCGGGGTATCCGGGCTTCCCGGTCCGGCCGCCGTCCGCGCGACGGCGTCGGCTGCGTACCGGCATAGCCGTCGCGGCGGCCGTGGCGGTGCTGGCCGGGATCGGGGTCGGCGTGTACGCGCTGACCGACGACGGCTCGGGCGACAGGAGCACGGCCGGTTCGCGGCAGGACGGGCCGGGCTCCGGCGACCGGAAGGACCCCTTCGGCGACTCGGGCGGCGGCAACGACGACGGGGGCGGCGGGAACGACGACAGCCCGTGGCCCTCGCCCGAGTCCCCGGACCCGTCGGAGCCGCCCAAGGTCGACAGCGGCTCGGTGACGGACGCGCTCAGCGGGATCAGCCTGCCCATCCCGGACGGCTGGTCGGGGCAGGAGCTGAAGGTCGGCGCGCAGGTGACGTCGGACGACGCCTACAAGTGCCCCGGCGACACCTCCAAGTCCTGCACGAAGGGCGGCGCCTACTCGGCTCCGGCGATGCTGCTGGAGACCGAGGGCGACACCGCGGAGAAGGTCGCGAAGGCCGACATCGCGGCGAACGCCGAGGAGTCCTACGGCGCGGACGCCTACGGCAAGATCACCTCGCACGACGAACTGGCCGCCAAGGCGGTCACGGTCGCCGGGCAGAAGGGCTATCTGGTCCGCTGGAAGGTGGTCACCGCAAAGGGCTCCGACGGTTTCGTCGAGTCGCTGGCGTTCCCCTCGCCCGCCCAGCCCTCGCAGATCGTGGTCGTCCGCTTCGGTGTCGACGTCGACCAGAAGCAGACGGTCATCGACGAGATCACCAAGGGCATCGAGGTGGACTCCTCCGGCGGGGGCGGCAGCGGCCAGGACGTCTGACCGGTCGGCCGCCCCCGCCGAGGTGCGGCCGGGAGGACCGTCCGGCCGGCCCGGCCGGAGAACGGTCGGGGGGGGGGGGGGGCCCGCCCCCCCAAAGGGGGCCCCCCCCCCCCGGGGGGGGGGGCGCCCCCCCCCCCCCCCCCCCCCCCCCCCCGGCCGGGGGTGCGCGCCGCCCCCGTCCCCACGGTGCGGCGCGGGCAGGCCACCGTCCAGTCATCCCGTGGACGGCGGCCTGAGTCTTCAGGGGAGGCCGAGCGCCGGCAGCACGACGGCCTCCACGAACCGGACGAGGTACGCCGCGTCGGCCTGCTCGCCCTCCAGGACGGGACGCATCCGCAGCATGCCGAAGAGCTGCGCGGGCACGTACTCCAGCGCCGGATGGCCGGCCGGGACCTCGCCCCGTGCCACGCCGCGCGCGAGGATCGCCCGGAGCGCGGCGATCTCCGGCTCGACGAGCGCCTCGCGCAGCGCGCACTTCAGTTCCGGGTCCTCCATGACCGCGTGGCCGAGCGCCTGGAGCAGCCCGGTGTCCTTGCCCGCCCCGGCGCCCGCGGCGGCGGCCGCCCGGCGCAGGTCCTCGGCGAGCGACCCGGTGTCGATGTCGGCGAAGCGCACCCGGCTGTTGGAACGCAGTGCGGCGGCCACGAACTGGGGCTTGGTCTTCCACTGCCGGTAGAGCGTGGACTTGCTGCACCGGGTGCTGGCGGCGATGCCCTCCATGGTCACGGCGTCGTAGCCGCAGGTGCGGAGCTGGTCGAGCACGGCGTCGAAGAACTCCTGCTCACGCTCCGGCGTGATCTTGGAGCGGCGCGAAGTGCCGACCGTGTCCGGTCGGTCCGCGTCCTGCGACGTCATCGGCCCTGCTCCTTCTCGCTCGCGCTCCCCCGGGCACCGACACCGTCGTCCGGCTCCGCACCCAGTGTGTCGTATGTCTATCGATACGCCAGTGTACCGGTACACCACCGTATCGGTACACTGGCGTATCGGAACGAGGTCGTATCGATGAGAACCGTCACACGCCCCGTACCCGATGAGCCGCACGCACCACCGTCAGCGAAGGGGCCGGGGGATGACTGCCCGCAGCGAGCCTGCACCAGCGGGGCCGGATGCGCCCGCGCGTCCACCACTCGTCCGCGAGCTGCTGCTCGTGGCCAGCCTCTTCCTCTTGTACAAGTTCGGCCGGCAGCTGGCGACGGGGCACACCGCCGAGGCCTTCCGCAACGCCCGTCACGTGTGGGACTGGGAGCGGGTGCTCCGGCTGCCCGACGAGGGCACGGTGCAGTCCCTGCTGCTGCACGGCGACACGCTGATCCACGTGGCGAACACGTACTACGCCGCCGTCCACTTCCCGGCCACCCTGGCCTTCCTGGTCTGGCTCTATCTGCGCCGGCCCGCGCACTACGTCTGGGCCCGCCGTGTCCTGGCCGCCGTGACCGGCGCCGCGCTGGCGCTGCACCTCCTGTTTCCGCTGGCCCCGCCGCGCATGCTGGGCGCCGCCGGCCTGGTCGACACGGCCCGGGTCTTCGGTCCCTCGGTGTACGGCCCGCCGCGCACGGACTCGTTGTCGAACCAGTTCGCGGCGATGCCCTCGCTGCACTTCGGCTGGGCCCTGATGCTGGCGATCGGCCTGATCGTCGCGACGCGGACGCGGTGGCGGTGGCTGTGGCTGCTGCATCCGCTGGCGACGCTGCTGGTGATCGTGGGCACCGCGAACCACTACTGGCTCGACGTCGTCGTGGCCGGGGCCCTGCTCGGCCTCGCGCTCACGGTGCTCCGGCTCCCGCACCGGCCGCGGTGCGCCCTGCCCCACCGGCGGCCCGAGGCCCGGCGCCGGTCGTCGGGCGAGCGGCCCGAGCTGGTCGGGGCGGGCCGGTGAACGCCGCCCTCGTGGCCGCCCTGCTGTCCCTGGTCTCCGCCTGCGCCTACGCCGCCGCGGCCGTCGCCCAGGAGCGGCTGGCCTCGCGCGCCTCCGGCGCCGGTCCGCTGCGGATGCTGGCCTCGGGCGCCTGGTGGTGGGCGGTCGCGCTCAACGCCTCGGCCGCGCTGCTGCACGTCGTGGCGCTCAAGTACGGTCCCCTCACCGTGGTCCAGCCGCTCGGCGCCCTCACCCTGGTGGCGGCGGTACCCCTGGGGGCGCGGCTGGCGGGGCGGCGGGTGAGCGCGGTCGAGTGGCGGGGCACCGGGCTCACGCTGCTGGGTCTCGGCGCGCTGCTGCTCACCGCGTCCGGGCCCGCGCCGGACGACGTGCTGAGCGTGCCGGAGGCGCTGACGGTGTCCGGCGCGACGGCGGCGCTGATCGGCGTGCTGTCGCGGCCCGGCGCCCGGCCGGGACTGCGGCACGCGACGGCGTCCGGCATCGCGTCCGGTGTCGCCTCGGCGCTCACGCAGACCGTGACGGTCGCCGTCACCGACCGCTCGGGTCCGCTGCTGAGCGTCCAGGTGATCGGCGTGGCGGTGCTGGTGGCCGCCTTCGCGGCGGGCGGACTGCTGCTGTCCCAGACGGCGTACCGGGGCGGTCTGGGCGCCCCGCTCGCGGTGGTGACCCTCGCCAATCCGGTGGCCGCCGCCGTGATCGGGCTGTCCCTGCTCGGGGAGCGGCTCAGGGGCGGCGCGGGCGGGGTGCTCCTCGCGCTGACCGGCGCGGCGCTGGCCGCCTGGGGGGTGCTCCAGCTCAGCCGGGCGGCCCCGGGGCGGACCGGGACCGCCGCACCGGCGCTCGCGGGTCCGGTGCCCGCCGGGCCGGAAGCGGAGCCGGAGGGACCCGGCCCGGCGCTGCCCGGGCTGGTGCCCCGGCAGCCGGGGCCGGGGCACCTCACACGGCTCTGATTCCGGGTCCGGCCCTCAGTCCGTGACGAGCGCCGGGTCGCTGACCCCCGGCCGGCCGTTCTCCACGTGCCCGGCGAAGCGCCGCAGGAAGGCGGGGTCGGCCTCCGAGGTCACCGTCACGTCGTACCAGCGCCGGCCGCGCGCGAGGTCGACGGTGTGGTGCACGGTGGCGCCGGGGCGGACGGCGAGGGTCCGGGAGCGGCCGTCGTAGGCGTTCGCGATCCGGAGCCGGACGGTGCCGGTCCCCGCGTTGGTGAGGGTGAGGCGGAGGTCGTCGCCGTGGTGCCGCGCGGTGACCTCGGGCCCGGCGGCCTCGTTGGGGCCCTGAAACACCCGCAGGAAGCCGGCCGGGCCGTGCACGGTCAGGTCGTAGGAGCCGCCGGAGTAGGCCGAGTTCCAGGTGTCCGCGATGTCCTTGCCGGCCTCGGTGGTGTACGTCCAGGGGCCGTCGGTGCGGTTGCCCGAGGTGACCAGGAAGGCGGCGCCGGCCCTGGCACCGGAGGCGAAGGCGAGGGTGAACTTCCCCGCCGCCGCGTCCACCGCACCGTCCACGTAAGGGTCGTACCGCAGCGGACGGGAGGGACGCGTCCCGCGTTCCTGCCGGGGCATGCCGGGCTCCGCGGGCGGCGTCGGACGGTAGTCCGGGTGGCGTTGGCGGTCCGGCGGCTCGTAGGCGTCGGTGTCCGGCAGGCGGGCCGGGCGGCTGTCCTTGCGGGAGAAGTCGAAGGCGCTGGTCAGGTCGCCGCAGATGGCACGCCGCCAGGGCGAGATGTTCGGTTCGCGCACGCCGAAGCGGCGCTCCATGAAGCGGATCACCGAGGTGTGGTCGAAGGTCTCGGAGCAGACGAACCCGCCCGTGCTCCAGGGCGAGACGACCAGCATGGGCACGCGCGGGCCCAGCCCGTAGAAGCCCTCGCGGTGAGTTGCGCTGCCCTCGAAGACGTCCAGGGCGACGTCGACGGTGGAGCGGCCCTGTGCGGCGGACTTCGGCGGCAGCGGGGGCACCACGTGGTCGAAGAAGCCGTCGTTCTCGTCGTACGTGATGAACAGCGCCGTCTTCGCCCACACCGCCGGGTTGGAGGTGAGCGCGTCCAGTACCTGGGAGATGTACCAGGCGCCGTAGTTCGAGGGCCAGTTGGAGTGTTCGGAGAACGCCTCCGGGGAGGCTATCCAGGAGATCTCCGGCAGCCGGTCCGCCTTGACGTCGGCGCGCAGCCGATCGAAGTACCCGTCCCCGCTCTTCGCGTCGGTGCCGGTGCGGGCCTTGTCGTACAGGGGGTCGCCGGGCCGCGCGTCGCGGTACTTGTTGAAGTACAGCAGGGAGTTGTCGCCGTAGTTGCCCCGGAAGGGGTCGTCGATCCAGCCCCAGCCGCCGGCGGCGTCCAGTCCGTCGCCGGTGTCCTGGTAGATCTTCCAGGAGATCCCGGCCGCCTCCAGGCGCTCGGGGTACGTCGTCCAGTCGTAGCCGCGTTCGTCGTTGCCGAGGACCGGGCCGCCGCCGCTGCCGTCGTTGCCGGTGTGTCCCGACCACAGGTAGTAGCGGTTGGGGTCGGTGGATCCGATGAAGGAGCAGTGGTAGGCGTCGCAGACGGTGAAGGTGTCGGCGAGCGCGTAGTGGAAGGGGATGTCCTCGCGGGTCAGGTAGGCCATGGTGGTGGTGCCCTTGGCGGGCAGCCAGCGGTCGTACCTGGCGTCGTGGTAGGCGTCCTGTCCGTCGGGCCAGCCGTGCGGGAGCCCTTCGAGGAACTGCATGCCGAGGTCGTCGGCCTCCGGACGGAACGGCAGCACCTCGGTGCCGTCGGCCTTGCGCTGGTGCCACACGGAGCGGCCGTCGTCCAGCGCCACCGGGTGCGGGTCGCCGAAGCCGCGGACGCCGCGCAGCCTGCCGAAGTAGTGGTCGAACGAACGGTTCTCCTGCATCAGGACGACGATGTGCTCGACGTCCTCGATCGATCCCGAGCGGTGGTTCGCCGGGAGCGCGGCGGCCCGGTCGATGCTCGCGGACAGGGCGCTGAACGCGGTCGTGGCGCCCGCGAGTTGGAGGAATCGGCGCCGGTTCACTTCGGCCATGGGGGTGGGGGACCTCTCGGCTTGGGGGGTCAACCGGCCGGACGGTGCCGGATGATGACGGATTGCGCGCGAAAGGAGTGTTCCAGGAGCAGCAAACGTCAGGGAAGGGTCCGGTGGCGCTCGCGTGAAAGTCACCGGTACGCGAGGTGTGCCGGGGCCGTCCGCCCGGGGATGGCCGCGAGCACGACGGGCATGGACACGGACGAGCCTCCCTGCCCGGCCGGACGGCCCGTACGGACGGCAATCCCGGAGGCTTCGCCGGCACCGGTTGGCGGTCGGTTCCGGACACCACTCGTCCGCCCACCGCAAGCTCACCGTCGTCGCCGCCCTCGCCCCGAACGGCGCCAGGACCCGGTCGGGCCGGACACCGACATCGTCCAGGCCGAGGTGTTCCTCAAGGGCAGGCCGGTGGCGACGGCTGGGCGGTGTCCGGCTTGAACGCCTGTGCCATCAACCCCCAGACCGGCGCCTTCCCACGAATCGTCTTTGCTGGAGGTGACGGCTGGAGCCGTCGGGTCGAGGAGGCCATCGGTCGAAAGCTCCACGGGTCGGCCACCTGCACAGAACCGTTCGGGTACACATCGGGCCCGATCTTGTTGCACACTGTTCGCAACAACTTACATAGTGCAGAAAGGTCGGTCGATGGGGTCTGCGGTGGTGCTGGGCATCGAGTCGTCCTGCGACGAGACGGGCGCCGGCCTGGTCCGGGGCGGGCGGCTGCTGGGGCACGCGGTGGCGTCGAGCATGGACGAGCACGCCCGCTTCGGCGGGGTGGTGCCCGAGATCGCCGCCCGCGCCCACCTCCACGCGCTGCGTCCGGTCGTCCGGCAGGCACTGGACGAGGCCGGGCTGCGGCTGTCCGACGTCGGGGCGGTCGCCGTGACCACCGGCCCCGGGCTGTCGGGCGCTCTCCAGACGGGTCTGGCCGGTGCGAAGGGCATCGCCTACGCGCTCGGCGTCCCGCTGTACGGGGTGCACCATCTCGCCGGGCACGTCGCCGCCGACACGCTGGAGCACGGCCCGCTGCCGAACCCGTGCATGGTGCTGATCGTCTCCGGCGGCCACACCTCCCTGCTCCTCGTCCGCGACCTCGCCCGAGAGCGGATCACGCACCTCGGGGACACGCTGGACGACGCGGCCGGGGAGTGCTTCGACAAGGTCGCGCGGGTCTTCGGGCTGCCGTATCCCGGCGGTCCGGCCATCGACCGGACGGCGCGGGCGGGGGACCCTCGCGCTGTCCCCTTCCCGCGCCCGCTGCCCGGCTCGTACGCCTTCTCCTTCTCCGGTCTGAAGACCGCCGCCGCCCGCTGGGCGGAGGGTCACGCGGGACGTGAGCTGCCGGTGGCCGACGGCGCGGCCTCGCTCCAGGAGGCCGTCGCGGACGTACTGACCCGCAAGGCGGTCGCCGCCTGCAAGGAGCACGGCGTGCGCACCCTGGTCGTGGTCGGCGGGGTCGCCGCGAACTCGCGGGTGCGCTCGCTCGCCGAGGAGCGCTGCCGGGCGGCCGGCATCGAGCTGCGGGTACCGCCACTGCGCCTGTGCACCGACAACGGCGCGATGATCGCCGCCGTCGGCGACCTCCTCGTACGCGCCGGCGCCGCACCAGCTCCGCTGGACGTGTCCATCGACCCGTCGGCGCCGCTGGAGTACGCCGCCCTGCACCCGGTCGCCGCGGGAACGGCGGTGGCCGCCTGATGACCACCGGCATCCGCGTCCACACGGGGGCCGAACTGCTCGCGCACACCGACGCGCTGCGCTCCGTCTACGTCGACGCCTTCTGCGCCCCGCCCTGGAACGAGGAGGAGGAACGGGCGACGGAGTTCGCGGCCCGGCTGCCGGCGAACGCGGCCCGTCCCGGCTTCACCGCTGCGACCGCGGTACGCGACGGGGAGGCCATCGGCTTCGCCACCGCGTGGACCACCCCGACGCCCTTCCCCACCGACCGCTGCTATCCCCAGGCCGCCGTCGGCCTGGGCCCCGCGCACACCGCGGACTGGTTGTGCGGCGCCCTGGAAATCGACGAACTGGCCGTCCGTCCGACCGCCCGCGGCACCGGTGTCGCCGCGGACCTCCTTGAAGCAGTGACTGCGCACGCGCCCGACGGACGTGCCTGGCTGCTGACCTCCGTCCAGAACACGCAGGCCATGGCCTTCTACCGCCGCCAGGGCTGGACGCAGGTCACCCATCCGTCTCCCGACGGCAAGGGCATCGTCGTCTTCCTCGGCCCGCGCCACCCCGCCCGGCCACTCGCCCTTCTTCCCCTGTAAGCCCCGCTGCCGGCCCCGACCCTGCTGTTCGTCAACGCCGGCATGGTCCCCGACCAGAGGCGGGCGGCATGACCGGGTTGGGCGATGGAGACCTCGGTCCGCGGCTCCGGGGTGCGGTGACGGCGTGCGACGGCGGCGGCGAGATCGGTGGAACCCGCCGCGTAGGAGCGGGCGACCGGATGCCGGCCGCCGTCGGGGCCGCCGACCCGGAGGGCGGAGAAGCCGCCGAGGCTCGCCACGTCGTCCAGGGCGGCGTCGACGGACGCAGTTGAGGCGCGGGCTCCGTGCACGGCTTCTGTCCTCCCTCCGACTCTCCGTCCGCGCGGTCAGGGGGCCGTACGCCGTCGCGGCGGCGTGATGGCGTACAGGTCGAGGATGTCCGGTCGGGGCGCGACGCCCGGTCCGCCCGCGCGTGCCCAGGCGGCGATGTCCTCGGTGGCGTCCGGGTCGTTGACCAGCCCCAGCCAGACGGGCCGGGCACCGGCGGCACGGCCCCGGGCGGAGGGCTGGACGACGATGACGTTGGCGTGGTCGCAGGCGTCGAGACAGTCGGAGACGCGTATCGGTACCGCGGCGCGCAGCCGCTCGGTCTGGGCCGCGTGGTCGACGCCGGTCACTTTGGGGCTGCCGCAGCAGCAGTCGCGGCACACGACGACGCGGCACGGCACGGGGGCGGCCACCGCCCGGGTCCTCGCGTCGTCGGTCTTTCGTCCGGTCGGCGTTGCGGGCATGCGGTGCCCTCCCTCTCTCCGGGGAGATCCGCCCCGGTGGTCCGTCGAGGAGGCGACCGCGTGAGTCTTCTGGCTCTCGGGTCGCGCGCACCCCGGCCTTCCCACCCGCTGCCGGGCAGTGGCCCGTCGGGACGCGCTCGCCGATCACAGTGGCGGGACCGCGCCGGATTCACACCGGCTTCCTCGTTCCGCCGTCGCCTTGTCGCCGGTCATCTTCCCATCCCGGGACGCCGGGCCCGCTCGCCCGGTGCCGGCCGTCAGTCGGTCTCCCGGGAGTGCGGGGCCGTGGCCGACGGATGGGTCTGCCGGTCCCGTCCGCCTTTCGCCGTCGACTCGGGGAAACGTAGGATCACCTGGTCATCGCCGCGACGGGAGACAGGAAGCCGGTGCGAATCCGGCACGGTCCCGCCACTGTGACCGGGGAGCGCCCCTCCGACATGCCACTGCGCACCGCGCGGGAAGGCGGAGGGAACGTCGATCCGGGAGTCAGGACACTGGTCCGTCGCGGGCCCGATCCGAGGAGCGCGGACTCCAGGAGGCTTCACGTGTCCCAGTTGTTCCCCCATGCCCGCACACGCGGGCTCCTTCGTGCCGCGGCCACCGCCGTGGCCCTTTCCTCCGTGCTGCTGACCACCGGCTGCGGTTCCTCCGACGACGACGGCGGGGACGCGAAGGCGACCACCGCCGTGCCCGCGGGCTTCCCCGTCACCATCGACAACTGCGGCGTGAAGACGACGTACGACAAGCCGCCGTCACGGGTGGTCACGATTCACCAGCACCCGGCGGAACTCATGCTCGCCCTCGGCCTGAAGACCCGCATGGTCGGCACGGCCTACCCCGACTCCGCCGTCCTGCCCGAGCTGAAGAAGGAGTACGAGGCGATCCCCGAACTGGCCGAGAGGGAACCGTCGTTCGAAAAAATCCTGGATGCCGAACCCGACTTCGTCTACGGCGGCTACGGCAGCGCCTTCGCCGAGAAGGAGGGCCGTTCCCGAAAGGCGTTCGCCGGTGCCGGAATCGACACCTACCTCAACCGCGAGTACTGCGGAAAGAAGCAGGTGACGATGAAGGACACCTATGACGAGATCCGCACCATCGGCAAGATCTTCGGTGTCCCGGACCGGGCCGACAAGCTGGTCGCGGACCTGCAGAGCCGCGTCGGCAAGGCCGCCGCCGAGGTCGAAGACGAGCCCGGGGTGTCCGTCTTCGTCTACGACAGCGGCGACAAGAGCGCGTTCACCGCGGGCGGCAAGAGCCTGGGCACCGAGCTGATCCGGCTGGCCGGCGGCAAGAACGTCTTCGCCGACCTCGACGACGTCTTCGGCGACGTCTCCTGGGAGCAGGTCGTCGAACGCAAGCCCGAAGTCATTGCCGTCTACGACTACGCCGGCGCCGGAAGCGTCGAGGCCAAGAAGAAGTTCCTGCTCTCCCAGCCCGCGCTCGCCGACGTGCCCGCCGTCAGGAACAAGCGGTTCGTCGTCCTGCCACTGACCGCCACTCTGGTCGGCATCCGGTCGGCCTACGCGGTCGAGGACCTGGCGCGCGGGCTGCACCCGGAGAGCTTCCGGTGACCCAGGCCGCCGCCGGCACGCCCACCGAGCGGACGGTTCAACCGCACAAGACCGGGCCAGGAGCGGCCCGTACCGGGTTGGCCGTCGTGCTGTTCGTCCTCGCCGCCCTGCTCGTCGCCTCCGCCACGGCGGGCCTCGCCATCGGCTCCGTACACGTGCCGCCCGGCCAGGTGTGGGGCATCGTGACGCACGCGCTGGGAGCCGACTGGCAGGATCCGAGCTGGTCGCGGGCCCGGGAGACCATCGTGTTGGACGTACGCGCACCGCGGGTGCTGCTCGGTGCGGTCACCGGCGCCGGTCTGGCGGTGATCGGCACCGCCCTGCAGGCCCTTGTACGCAACCCGCTCGCCGAGCCCTACCTGCTCGGCGTCTCCTCCGGGGCGTCGCTCGGCGCGGTCTCCGTGATCGTGTTCGGGTTCACCCTCTTCGGACCGGCCTCCCTGTCGGTGGCCGCCTTCGCGGGTGCACTGGGCGCGCTCCTGCTCGTGTACGCCACCGCCCGCACCGGCGGACGCATCACCTCGTCCAGGCTGGTGCTGTCCGGGGTGGCGATCGCGGCGGTGCTCACCGCCGTCCTCGATCTGTTGCTGCTCACCACTGACCGGGGCAACGAGGCCCGCGCGGTCCTCGCCTGGACCCTCGGCGGGCTCGGCGGCGTCGACTGGGGCACGCTGTGGCTGCCGGGCACGGCCCTGCTGTTCGGCATCGGCGTTCTCATGGTGCAGGCCCGCAACCTGAACCTGTTGCTGGCCGGCGAGGAGGCGGCGACCACGATGGGACTGGACGTGGCGCGTTTCCGCGCCCGGCTGTTCGTCCTGCTCTCCCTGGTCACGGGCGTGCTGGTGGCAGCGGCCGGACCGATCGGGTTCGTCGGCCTGATGATGCCCCACGTCGTGCGCCTGTTCGTCGGCGGCGACCACCGTCGTGTCCTGCCGACGGCGGCGCTCGGCGGAGCGGTCTTCCTCATCTGGGCCGACATCGCCGCGCGGACGATCGCCGCGCCGACGGAAATACCCGTCGGCGTGCTCACGGCCCTGTGCGGCGGGCCGTTCTTCCTGTGGCTGATGCGCCGGGACGCCCGGCGCGGCACCGACCGAGGAGTGGCATGACCGCGACCGAGCTGAGCGTCGACGGCGTCACGCTCACCGCCGGAGCCCGCCACCTGGTGCGCGACGTCTCCCTGACCGCCCGCCCGGGCGAGACCATCGGGCTCGTCGGCCCCAACGGCAGCGGCAAGTCCAGCCTCCTGCGCACCGTCTACCGCGTCCTGCGCCCCGACACCGGCCGGGTCCGGGTCGACGGAGGCGACGCCTGGGCCCTGCCGGTACGGCAACTCGCCCGCACCGTGGCGGCGGTGGTCCAGGACGCGGCCGCCGACTTCGACCTGGCCGTCCGCGAGGTCGTCGCCATGGGCCGCACCCCGTACAAACGGCTCCTGGCCGGTGACACCGCCGAGGACGCCGACCTCGTCGACTCCGCACTCCTCGCCGTCGACGCCGTCCACCTGGCGGACCGCCCCTTCGACCGGCTCTCCGGCGGCGAGCGTCAACGCGTCCTCATCGCGCGCGCCCTCGCCCAGCAGCCCGCCCTCCTGGTCCTGGACGAGCCAACCAACCACCTCGACATCCGCCACCAACTGTCCGTGCTGGGCATCCTGCGCCGTCTGCCCACGACCGTCCTGCTCGCCCTGCACGACCTCAACCTGGCCGCCTACTACTGCGACCGCCTCTACGTCCTGCACGAGGGCGAGGTCACCGCCTCCGGCCCACCCTCCGAGGTCCTCACTCCGCAGCTCCTGGGCGACGTCTACGGAGTGGAGGCGGAAGTCGCCACCCATCCGCGCACGGGCGCCCCGCAGGTGACCTTCCTCCCCGGAGAACCACGTATGCGAAAGGCTCCGGCAGCGGCCCCGACTCCTGACACGCCGGCCTGATCAACGGGTTCGACCTCACCGTCGGCAGCCGGTGCCGGGCCGGGCCGCGGGGCTTCTCCCGGCTGCCGCGGCGGCGCCGAGGTCGTCGACGGCGTCCTCGGTGCGCTGGCCGACCCGACCCGACGTCGGCTGCTTGATCTGCTTGCCGCACAGGGGGAGGCCACCGCCACGACGCTCGCCGACCGGCTTCCCGTCTCGCGGCAGGCAGTGGTCAAGCACCTGGCCGTCCTGGACGCCGCCGGGCTGGTTTCCGGCGGCCGGGTCGGACGCGAGGTGCGGTACGCGGTGCGGCCCGCGGCGCTGGACACGACGGCACGGTGGATGGCCTCGCTCGCGGCCGACTGGGACCGGCGGCTCGCGAACATCAAACGCGTCGCTGAGGCCGCGGAGCGGGATTCGGGTTCGGCACGCCCCGACTGAAGGGAAGTACGCCATGGACACGTCAACACTTCGCGGCGCCTACGACGGATTCCTCGACGCGGCGGCCCACCCCGACCTCGGCAAGGCGGACGACGGAGGATGGAACGCCGACCGGATACTGGCTCATCTCCTCAGCGTCGACGCCTCGATCACCGCGGTTGCCCTGGGCGTCGTCTCCGGCTCACGGCCCACATTCGACAATCGGATCTGCCTCGACGGCTGGAATCTCGACCGGATCATCGCCGAGCACCGGGGCCGGACGGACTTGACGGATCATGTCCGGAGTCAGGCCGGCATCCTGTGCGACATCGCCGATCGGCTCGACGAGGAAGCCGCCGCCGTTCTGGTGCCGTCGCTCCTCCTGTCCAACGACGCGCTCGTGCTGGACCAGCCGATTCCGCTGGCGAAGCTGATCGACGGCCTCGGCGAAGACCACGTGCCCGTGCATACGCGACAGATCCTCGACCTTCGCGTCGCCGTCCCTGGACAGGCCTGAAGGAGCGCTGAGGACCGGGGTCGCCCGGCGGGGAGCCCCGGTTCATCCGTGCCGGAGGCCGCGGCGCAGGGCCGCTTCCGTTCCGGCGAGGTAAGCCGGCCGTGGCGTACGCCGATCAGGCGGGGCTGTGTGCGGGCCGCTGGTGCGGCCGGCCGGGCAACGGTGGCTTCCCGCGCGGTCATCAGTCCAGGTGTGTGTTCGGACAGTGGAGTGGAGGAGGCGGGCGGGGACGGTCGTACGAGACGCCCGTCCCCTCCGCTCTCTTACGTCAGCGGCGGCGCTTTCGCGCTCGCGGCACCTCCGGTTCCTCCAGGCGCGGCCCGTGACCGTCCTGGACGCGCTGCCAGGCCTCGCGGTAGAGCGCGGCGACGGGCCGGGTGGGCACGACGACGCCCAGGACGGGCGCCTCGTCCTCGACGAGGTCGTACAGCGGCAGCTTCCACCGCTCCAACGGAAGGTGCGGGTTCGGCAGCTGGGTCCAGCCGCCGGGGAGGAACAGCGTGCGTCCGGCCTTGGAGCGGCTGCCCTCGACCACGAGGTCGGTGGCGGCGAGTTCGGCGCGGGCGGCACGCAGCCGGGCGGTGCCGCCGCGCTGTCCGCCCCAGCCGGTCCAGCGGGCGGTGTTGCGGTCGGTGGGGTCCGGCATGGCGAGCAGCATCAGGTACAGCACGGCGGCGTCCTCGCCGATGCCGTACCGCTCGGCCGCCTCGCCGACCAGGTCGGGCACGGAGCGGGCGGGGTCCTGGGGGCACCACAGCCCGTCGGCGTCGCGCTCGCCGGCCATCGGGTTCCCCGGATCGGCGAGCAGTTCGGCGAACGCCCGGTCGTGGACCAGACGGAGCGCGGTCTCCTGGGCGTTCGGCCGCTCTCCGGTGAACAGGGCCGTCAGGTGGGGATCGTGGCCGGCCGCGTCCAGCAACGCCGGCCGGATGGCGGCGAGGGGTTCGGGGCCCTCGGTGCCCAGCGCCACCGCGCCGTAGCGCTCGAAGCCGTCACCGGTCTCCGTCGGGTCTCCGGCGGCCCGCCGGAACGCCTCCCAGTCGACGCCTCGCCGGTCGAGGGCGAGCAGCAGTCCGGGATGGGCCAGGCGCTCGCGCAGCGCGGTCAGGACGCCGGGCAGGACGGCGCGCAGCGGGTCGCCGGACGGGAGCCGGTGGGCGAGCCACGCGGCCATGGCCACCGCTCCGTTGAGGACCGTGCCGTCGAAGCGGGGCGCCGTCTCGGCGGTCTCGAGGCAGTAGCGGCCGAAGCTCCAGGTCAGGTCCGTCGTCAGCCGGGGCTCGCCGGCCAGGTCGGCGAAGCCCCGCAGGGCGTCGGCGGGGGCCCAGCCCACGGGCTCGACGGTGCGGACGGCGTCGTGCAGCACGTCTTCGGGCAGCGGGGTGCGCCGGCCCAGTCGCTCGTTCCAGACCTCGGCGGCGCGGGCCGCGTCGGGGCCGTGGGTCCACAGCCGGGACGGTTCGGCGGGCAGCAGTGCCGCGACGACGGCCCGCAGGGCGCCCATGTCGAGGGACCTCAGCTCGTCCTTGGACACGCGGGCGTCGGCCGCCTTCACGCCGACGACCTTCAGGGTCGCGGAGGGCACAGCCTGGCGCCTGTCGTCGATCTGCGGCATTCCGGCCAGCACCAGCCGGGCCGTGGTCGGGGTGACGCCGGTGAGCCGGGCGAACTCCTCTGCCGCCGCCGGGTGCCAGGGCGCCGGGCCGCGCTCGGCCAGTTCGGCGCGGAAGGCGGCGACCCAGCCGGGAGCCCGGGTGGGCTCCGGCACGAACGGCTCCTCGGACACCGGCGTATAGGGCGCCGGGGTCTCGAAGCGGCCGGACGGGTCGTGGTACACCGCGCCGTAGTGCTTGCCCTTGATCTCGTAGTCGCCGTACTCGCGGACGAACTCGTACCAGCCGTCGGGGAAGACGAGGAACGCGCCGCCGCCCAGGTCGAGCAGGGTCCCCCTGGTGAATCCGTGCGTGGCGCCCGGCCCGTCGAACGTGCCGGGGTCGAAGGCCAGGTGGACCCGGCGCCAGTGGGCGGGGTCCGGCTCCGTCAGTCCCTGGGCGTCCAGTTCGCCGAGGAAGACGTCCAGGGCCCGCCGGTGCTCCTCCACGGTGGCTTCCGAAGCCGCCCTCAGCGCCAGTACGGCGGGGAGTTCGGGCAGGGCCACCGCGTTCAGGTGCTCCAACGGCCCCCGCTCGGGGAGCGACAGGTGCAGGATGCCCGCGGGATGCGGCTCGGCCAGGCCCTGCATCGACCGGGCGAGGAGTTGCGGCAGCCCGAAGAGGTTGTGGTGGAAGTCGTAGTACCAGCGCTCGTCGCGTTCGGTCAGTCCGACGCCGTTCAGCGCGGAGGCGAGCAGGCGGTCGCCGAGTGCGGGCCGCGGTTCTTGCCGGCCGGCGCCGTGGACCACCGCGTCCAGTCGCGCGAGTGCGCCGTCCAGGATGCGCTGCTGCTCGGCGGCGTACCGCACCACACCGGTGATGCCCGCGCGCAGCGCCTCGTGGCCGACGTCCGGCAGGAGCGTGCGGACCAGGCCGGTCACCACGTCCCGGGCTTCCGTCTCCGCCCGCTCTCGCTCCGCCTCGTCGTCCGTCTCCGCCACCGGTGCCGCCACGGCTCCCGCCAGGAGTGCCGCCGCGGTGTCCTCGCCGACCCGGCGGAGCGCGGCCGATCCCTGCGGGTCGCGCGGCTGGAGACGGTGCCAGTAGCGCAGGTGCGGAAGCAGGGGCGTCCCGGCGGTCAAGGGGCCGGCCTTGTAGCCGTGCGCGCTCTCGGCGACCAGGGTGCCCTCGGCGTCGCGCAGCTGGACCGTGGAGTACCCGTGGACCACGGCCAGCGGCCGGTCGGTGCCGGGGAACACCAGCACGTGCTCCGGGTCCGCGTCCACCTCGGGCGGCACGACGACCGAGCGGCCGGCCAGGTCCTCGCCCCGGCGCGAGCCGTCGGGGAGCGCCACGACGCGCCAGCCGAGTACCCCGTCCACCGGCGCGCACATCGGGCCCGGTGCGGCGGCGGGGTCCGGCAGCAGCCAGGCGTTGCGCAGGGTGCTCCCCTCCGGAGCGGTGCGCAGGGCGCCGTCGATCCACTGCGGGGCGCCGGGCTCGCCCGGCGTGTCGGCGAGCGGGTCGTACGCGTGCCAGGTGTACCCGCCGTCCCCGCCGTCCTGCTCGGCCCACACCCAGTACGACGTGCCGTCGCCGATCACCCGTCCCTTGGCGGGTACCACGGCGTCCCCGCGGCGCAGTACGCCGCGACCGGTGGTCCGGCCTCCTCCGGGCAGCGGCAGGGACGCGGGGGCCATGCCTCCGTCGACTCCTCCGCTCCCGTCCGTCTCGCTCGGCCACCAGGTGTGGAGGTCGCCCTCGACCGTCATGTGCGGCGCGTCGGTGGCGTCGTGCCAGTACCCCTGGCCGGTGGAGTCGGCGTACGAGTACCACCAGACGAACAGCGCGCCGTCGACGTACTGGCAGGTGTACGACCAGAGCCGGGTGCCGCCGTCCGGCAGGCGCGGCTCGCAGACGAGGACCGTGCCCTCCGCCCCGATCACCCGTACCTCCTCCCCGGACATGACGATGAGGTACGGCCAGCCGTCGATGACCCTGATGTCCCGGTGCTTGCCCCGCGCGGCGGCGGACCGCAGGGCCTCGTCCCAGGCGGGCCAGCCCAGCTCGTCGAGGACGCCGGTGCGCAGGGTGCGGGCCAGTGCGGGTGCGATGCCGGTGGCGAGGGCTTCCTGTACCTCGTCGGCGGCGACGGCCAGTACCTCTCCCGGCAGCCAGGAGAGCGTGCGCAGGGCTCCGGAGTAGCCGGAGAATTCGGGCAGTTCGCTGGTGAGGTACCTCCGGCTGGTCTGCGCCACCCAGGGGGCGAGCATCAGCCGGCCGCCGGGGGACCCGGCCAGGTTGACGACGGTCTCCTCGCTGTTGCCCCAGGGGCCGTCGGGGCAGCCGTGCCGGAACGCCGGGTGGAACCGGTCGTCGGCGGCCAGTGCGAGGAGGTCCCGCCGGTACGCGCAGGCGGCCCAGGTGCTCAGGGCGAGCCGCAGGCCGTCGTCGGGTGCGGCCACCGGTATGTCCAGGGCCAGCAGCTGGTCGAGCAGGTTCACGTCGCCGACCGGGGGCTGGAAGGCGTCCTGCCGGGCGAGGAGTTCGGCGCGCAGGACGCCGGCCATGCGGTCGACGAGGGGGTACAGCTCCGGCGGGGCCGCGAGATGCCCGTCGGTCCCGCACAGCGCGAAGAACCTACGCGCCCATCCGACCGCCCCGTCGGGGGAACGGACCTCGGCGGGCAGCGTGGCGTCGCACAGTCCCGCGCTCGCCCCGGAGTCCTCCAGCAGGGCCAGCCACTGGGGCAGGTCGTTGCGCTCCCACCCGGCGGGCAGCATCCCCAGCAGGGTGCCGCGGACGGCGGGTTCGCGCCGGGTCAGTTCCAGCAGGGCGGTCCGGTGGGCCTTCCACCAGCCGGGCGGTGCCTTGAGGGTGCCGGGCAGGGGCAGCACTTCGCGCAGGTAGGCCATCTCCTCGGCGAGCGCGTTCCTGCCCGCGACGGCCTTGGCCAGCCTGCGCAGGTCGCCCGCGCCGGGGCTCGACGGCGCCACGCCGTGTGCGGCGAGCCGGACGAAGAGCGCACGCAGGTGCCGGAAGGCGGTGGCGGCCGGCACCCGGGACGACAGGCCCTTGGCGTAACTGGAGAGCACCTTGGTCGGCATGGCGTCGGCGAGGGCGAACTCCAGGAACACGCCGTCCATGCGGGCCTCGTCGAACGGCAGGGCGTGGGCCGTCTCGGCCTTGCGCGCGTTGACGAACATCTGGGAGGCGTACGCCTTCTCGCCGGCGGCCAGGAACGCCCGGCCGGCCTCCTCGTAGAAGGTGGGCAGGAAGTGCGGCACGAAGTCCGCGAGGCGCTCGCCGATCGACTCGTAGGCGGCGCGGGCCTTCTTCGCCCGGGAGCGCACCGTCCGCGCGACCTTGTTCATCTCCTCGACCAGTGACATCGCGAGGTGGCCGTCGGAGGGGTGGCGGACCAGCACCCATTCGGGGAAGCCCATGGCCCGGTGCTGTCCGACACCGACCTCGACCGGCTCGCCCACGGGCCGCAGTCCGAGGAAGCCGCCCCCGCTGTCCCCGGCGGGCTCCGCGGCGGCCGGGTCCGCAGGTGTCAGGCGTACGACGATCCGGCCGTCCAGGCCCGGATGCCGGTAGGCGCGGGTGTACACGGGCACGGCGCGGTCGCCTCCCCCGGTGGTGCCCGGCGGCAGTACCGCACCGGCGCGCAGCAGCTCCTCGATCTCCGCGCTCGCCCCGTCCGGGGTCGTGCCGTCGCTCATGATCGCGTGCCTTTCGTGGGTGTGCGTGCGGCTGGGCCGTTCACCGGGCGTCGTCCGTGGGGACGGTGCGGCCGGCGTGCAGGGCCGCGGCCATGCGCATGCCCTCCGACCAGGCGACAGGGCCGACCTCGCTCAGCGGGAGGCTGCCGTACGCGTCCTCGTGGTGCCAGGTCAGGGTGCCGGTCCATGCCTTCTCCTCGGTGTAGGGGTCGCTCATGCCGACGGAGGCGGTCACGATGCGTCCGGCGTCCCGGACGCTGCCGACGACGCTGCTGCCGGAGATCCGGTAGCCGAGGGAGGTGGCCCGGGCGGAGAGGTGGAACCACGAGCGGTACTCGGCGCCCGCGAACTCGGTGATCCGGTCGGCGCTGCCGTCGGCGCCGTCGGGCTTCGGCCAGGTGGCGCGGTGGATCTGCTCGACGCCCTGGCTGATGCCCGACTCGGCGGCGAAGGTGCGCAGTTGCTCCAGGCCGGGCAGGAGGACCGGGTGCGGCATGGTCACCGTGGGGGCGGTCAGGCGGACCGTCTCGCCGTCCGGGTTCACCACCCGCAGTCCGTCCCTCTCGTCGGCGTCGCGCAGGAAGCCGACCTCGTCGGGGCCCGCACCGACCACGACGATGTCGCGCAGTGCCTCCTGCCATGCCTCGTCCGGCCAGACCCGCACCAGCAGTCCGGTCGGCACCGGCAGCGAGGACACCATCCAGTTGTCCACCTGTGCCGCGCACTCGGCGGCGTGGCGGTCCAGCCACTCGGCGAAGCGCTGGAGTTCGATCACCTCGGGACGGTCCCGTATCTCCGCGGGCAGGGTTCGCTCCGGTTTCCCCTCCGCCGGGGACTCCGGCGACGCGGTCCGCGCCACCACCCGGCCCTCCACCAGAGCGACTTCGTAGGTGTCGCCCGCTGCCAGCCAACCCATCAGTGCTTCGCCTCTCCCCACCACCAGCAACAACGGCGCAGTATGCGGAACGCCCCGAGTTGGCACGCTCCGCTGTGCGTTGGCCAAAGACTAGGGGCACCCACCGACAGTGCCGGGCGCCGACCGGTGCGGTGCCCTTCTCGGTGCGGTGCCTTTCGCGCCAGATTGGGCAGCGGCGTTTTCCGGCCGGACCCGGCGGCGGTCGTACCCGGGTCCGTTCGGGCCGGTCCGGCGGACGCGCCCGGTTTTGCGGTACGGGACCCGCCTTGGCCTGGATGCCTGGGTCCGGAACGCCGGGACGGCCGTCCCGCGCCGGAATCCGCACGGACCGGCGCCGTCAGCGGATTGGTGTGTTATCCGCCCTTCTTCGCCCGGACGCACGTCCCGTGCGTCCCCCGGCGGGGCCCTGACGACGGCGAATTGACTCCGATGCGGTTCGCACGCGCGTACGCCTCGTGTTCCGCCGGCCCGGTTGGGGGCACATGGCCGGTGGCGCGGGGGGCGCGCGGAGAGCCCGGCGGTCCGAAGGGGACCGCCGCTGACAAGAGGTGGGGGAGATGGTTCGCATTGTCGTGGTCCACGACGAGAAGCTGCTGCGGTCGGCGCTGGTGCAACTGCTCAGATCGGACGACACGCTGGACGTGTCCCCGCAGTGTCCCGATGCCGAGGGAGCGGAACGTGAGGCGTTGCCGGCCGACGCCTGTGTCGTGGACGGGGAGTGCCTGACGGGACCGGACGACGGACGCGCCGCGCTCCTGCGGGCCCGGTACGGAGACCGGCTCGTCGTCCTGACCACCGCCAAGCGGCCCGGAGTGCTGCGCCGGGCGTTCGACGCGGGCGCCCTCGGGCTGGTCGACAAGAACGCCCCGGCCCATCGGCTGATCGCGGCGGTGCACACGGTGGCCAAGGGCGAGCGTTTTCTGGACGAGACGCTCACCGTAGCCCTGCTGAAGGGTGCGGAGATGCCGCTGACCACGAGGGAACTGGGCGTGCTGGCCCTGGCTTCCCAGGGGTCGTCGATCGCCGAGATCGCGGCGCGGCTCCACCTGTCCCGGGGGACGGTCCGCAACTACATGGCCACCGCGGTCCGGAAGGTGGGCGCACGCAACCGGGTCGACGCGATCCGCATCGTCCAGAGCGCCGGCTGGACCTGACGAGACCGGCTCCGGGTCCGCGGTGCGCCGGGACGGCGGGCGGCGGACCCGGCCGCCGCGGCGGTCACGCGTGCCAGTGGCCCGTCAGGTCCCGGTAGAGGGGCGAGCGGGCCAGCAGCTCGCCGTGGGTGCCGCACAGTGCCCGCTCGCCGTCCAGCACCAGGGTGCGGTCGGCGCGGACCGCCGAGGACAGGCGGTGCGCCACCACGAGCAGTGTTCCGGGCCGTGCCGCGAGGACCTCCTCCGCGCGGGCCTCGGACGCGGGGTCGAGATGGCAGGTGGCCTCGTCGAGCAGCAGCAGGGGGGCGGGCGACAGGTACGCGCGGACCAGCGCGATCAGCTGCCGCTCCCCGGGTGAGAGATCGGCGGGCCGCACCGGGCCGTCCGGTCCGCCCAGGCGCTCGACCAGCGGGCCGAGGCCGAACGCCCGTACCGCCGCGTCGAGTTCCGACCGGCGTACGTCCGTGTTCAGGTAGGCGAGGTTGTCGGCCACGGTGCCGGAGAACACGTAGGCCTCCTGGGGGACCAGCACCCGCAGGGCGGCCAGTTCGGCGGCGGGGCGCCCGGTCACCGCCCTGCCGGCCACGCGCACCTCGCCGTGGCTCGGCGCGAGGGTCCCCGCGACGAGTCTGGTGAGGGTCGACTTGCCGATGCCGCTCGGCCCGACGACGGCGAGGTGTTCACCGGGGGCGACGCGCAGGTCGAGGGAGTCGAGTACGGGCTCGGCACGGGCACCGTAGGACAGGCATACGGAACGCAGTTCCACCGCCGGGACCGCTGCCCGCGGCGCCGGGAGCCCGCCGTCGGCCGGTGTCCGGACACCGGTGCCGTGCCGTCCGCCCCGGCCGTGGCCACCGGAAGTGCTCGCCCCGGCGCCCTCCGCCAGTGGACTCGTGGCGACCGGTTCGGGGCCCAGGATCCGGTCGAGGACGACCAGCAGCCGGGCCCCGGCCGCGCCCAGCGCGGTCATCAGCGTGTGCAGGGCGGGCAGGAGGGACTGGACGAGGTAGGTGAACGCGCCCAGCAGCGCGCCCGTGCTCACCCCTCGCCCGCGCAGCCACGGCACCGCCGCCAGCAGCGCGAGCACGGGCAGGTGGCCCGCGACACCGAGCGCCGCCGTGCGCACCGCCGACCATCCGGCCAGCGTCCGGGCCTGGGCCGCCGCGTCCGCGACCAGGTCCGCGCCACGCCGCTCCGCCGCGGGCCCGGTCCCGCACGCGGCGAGGTCCCGCAACGCCGCACGCGAGCGCGCCGCGTGGTCGCCCAGTGCCTCGTCGGCCGCCAGGGAACGGCGTTGGGCGGCCGCCATGGGCCGCAGCGTGACGAGGAACAGCGCGAGACCGGCCGCCAGCGGGGGCAGGACCACGACGAGCAGGGCCGCGTGCAGGGACAGCAGGCCGAGCAGTGCGCCGACGGCGGTGAAGACGAAGGAGCGCAGGGTGAGGACGAGACCGGCGAAGCTGTCCCGGGCGATCTCCACCTGGTTCGTCAGCCGCGAGACGGCCGCCCGGTCGGTCCCGCCGGGCCCGCCCGGCCCGCCCGGGGCCGCTCGTGCCAGGGAACGGTCGACCGCGCGGCGCACCAGAGCGTCGCGCAACGGCTCCGTCAGCCCGGAGAGCTGGGCGAACACGCCCCGGACGACCGGGGCGCCGCACAGTACGGCGACCAGGGCGAGCGCGAGCCACAGCAACCCCCGGCGTGGATCACCGGCGAGGAATCCGGCGTCGACGGAGCGGGCGACCGCGTGGCCCACCAGGAACGCCTGCCCGGACTCGGCCAGCGACCAGAGCGCGAGCCGCACCAGCACGCCCTTGCGGTGGGCCAGGAAGCGACGCGCGGGCGGCGCGAGGCGGCGCAGCGCACCCGCCCCGGTGTCGTGAGGCCCGTCGTCGGGGACCTGTGCACGGCGGTGCCCGATGGAGGTCACGGACGCGCCTCTTCGGGCTCGGGCCGGCGTACGGCCTCCGCGCCCGGCGTCTCGGCCCCCGCGCCGGCGGCGAAGACCGCGCGGTAGTCGGCCGTGTTCCACAGGTCGCGGTGCGCGCCGACGGCGCGCACGTGTCCCTCCTCCAGCCACAGCACCAGGTCCGCCCGGTCCGCCACCGACGGGCGGTGCGCGACCACGAGCCTGGTCCCGGTGCGCACCGAGCGGCGCAGCGCGAGGTCCACCCGGTGCTCCGTGGCGGTGTCCAGACTGGACGTCGCGTCGTCCATCACCAGCAGTCGCCCGGCGTGCGCGAACGCCCTGGCCAGTCCGAGTCGCTGGTGCTCCCCGCCCGAAAGGGGTGCCTGCGGCAGCGGGGTGTCGTAGCCGCACGGCAGCCGGCGTACGAAGCCGTCGGCGCCCGCCGCACGGGCCGCCTGCCGCACCTGCTCCCCCGACGGCCGCCGCGCCCCGTCGGCGACCGCTTCGGCGACCGTGCCCTCTCCCAGTACGGGACGTTCGAAGGCGTAGGTCACCTCGGTGCGCAGCGCCCCGCGCGTCAACCGGTCGAGCCGGACACCGTCCAGCAGTACGTGACCCTCGTCCGGGTCGATCAGCCGCCCGGCCACGGCCGCGAGGACCGACTTGCCCGCTCCGCCGCGGCCGACCACCGCGACGGTGCTGCCGCCCGGCACCCGCACGCGGTCGACGCCCAGGACCCGCCTGCCGTCGCGCACCACGCGCACCCCGCGCAGTTCGAGCTCCCCGGGGCCGTCCGGGGGCAGCCGCAGCGTCCCGTACGCCTGCGCGGGCATCCGTTCCAGCTCCAGGGTCCGGTGCCGCGCCCGGCGGGCTCGTACGATCGCCCCGAGCAGTGACGCGGCGCCGCCGACGCCGGCGGTCAGCTGGGCGTACCGGCCGACGGCGAGCAGGTCGCCCACGCTCAGTTCGTCGGCCGCCAGGCGCAGTCCGCCTACGGCGGTGGCGGCCAGCGTGAGCGACGGGACCAGGACGCCGCTCCTGCCGAGGGCCCGCCCGTGCAGCGCCCACATGTGCCGGCCCTGGGCGGCCAGTTCCGGCAACGGGGCGAGAACGCGGGCGCGTTCGCGGTCCGCGGTTCCCGCGGCGGCGATCGTGGCCGTGCCCTCCAGGGCTTCGAGCAGCCGGGACGCGATCAGGGACTGGGTGCGCTGGTAGGCGGCGACCGTGGCGCCCGTGTCGCGGGCGAAGGACCGCAGCACCAGCGCCAGGGCGGGCAGACCGGTCAGCACGCAGAGCGCCACCCACGGGTCGACGACGGCCAGCGCCACGAGTGCGCCCAGTGGGGTGATCAGTGAGGCGGCCAGCGCCGCCCGGGCCGCCGGGGCGCCGCCCGCGTCCGTGGCGTTGAGGGTCAGGCGGGTGCCGACGTCCCCCGGCGGGTGCGGCCGGGCGTGGTCGGGCACGGTGCGCAGCAGCCCACGCAGGGCGCGGGAGCGGACGGAGGCCGTCCATGCGGCGTTGCAGCGTCCGGTGAACAGTGAGGTCGCGCTGTCCAGCAGCAGTTCGCCGAGGAGCAGCCCGGCGCTCAGCGGGAGCCACCGGCCCGCGTCGCCGTCGCGCAGCAACAGATCCAGTGTGCGGCCGAGCACGAGGGGCTGGGCCACGGCCGCCAGGGCCGCTCCGACCGAGCACAGCAGCACCAGCGCTTCCAGCGCGCGCCCGGGTCCCGAGCCGTCGGTCCCGGTCCACTCCCCGTCCCGGCTCTCCTTCCGGCTCCCCAGCCGTCTCCCGTTCCGGATCCCGGGTGTCTGCCGCGCCCCGGGCCTGCTCGTTCGCACCGGCGAAAACCTCCGTACGTCCCGCGCGGGCAGGCGTCGGCGCCCCGGGCCGCAGCCCGGGGCGCCCGCGCCCGACGACATGGCTCACCACGCCGCCGTGGCCGTCAACTCCTGTGTCAGTTACAGGTGGTGACGCTCAGGCTGCTGTCGCCGCAGAGCAGGAGGCTCGCGCGGCTACCGGTCTCGACGTCCCCCATGGCCTCTTCCTTGGGGGTCTCCATCGACTGCAGGTCGAACAGGTTCATGGTGTCTTCCTTTCGTTCGGCAACGGGTGTGCTTGTGTCACGACCCCTGTCGGGGCCGAGTCGGGGGCCGCCGCCCGGTGGCTCGGCGGCGGAAGGAACGGCAGTCCGACGGCCGTGTCGCCGAGGAGGGAGGCGACGGCCAGCAGGCAACCGGCCGTTCCGGTGGCCAAGTCCATGGACAGGCGCATCATCTGCTCACCGGGGAAGGCCAGCCGGTCGCGGTAGGACATGGCGTGCCAGGTCAGTGCGTCGAGTTGGCGCCGCACAGCCCGCGGGCCGGTACCGGGCGCGGTGGCCGTGGTGCGGCCCAGGTACAGCACCATCCCGGCCACGCCGCGGTAGAGGCCGGGCTGGGCGTAGAACATCGCCTGGGCCGCTGCGACGATCTCGTCCCCGGCCCGTGCGAACTCCTCGTCGGCCCGGTGCGCCAGGTAGTCGTCGAGGACCATGCCGATGCCCACGCTGCCCGCGCCCAGGTAGGGCATGGTGCGCCACCCCTCGTCGACCTGCAGCGCGCCGCCCGCGCCCCGGACGCAGCAGGAGAGGTCCTGGCGCAGCGCCTCTCGGGCGAGGTCGAGGAGGGCGGAGTCCCGGGTGCGTTCGAAGAGACGGAGGAAGAGCAGCGCTCGTCCCGCGCCGCCGTGGAGCAGTCCGGCACGGGCGCGTCCGCGGCCCACTCGGCCGGCCGGCACGCCGGAGGCGGTCAACTCGGCACAGCGCAGGGCCGCCGAGTGCGCCGCGGTCTCTCCCGTGGTGCGGGCCAGCGAGTCCAGGGCCAGGCCGAGACCGGCGGTGCCGCCGTGCAGGTCCGGGCCCAGGTGGTCGAAGGACTGGTCGAGGAGGAGTTCGGTGAGGTCGACGGCGCGGTCGCGGTGTCCGAGGCGGTCCAGCGTCCAGGCGATTCCGGCGAGCCCGTCGTGCAGACCGAGGGGCATGCCCGAGGGCGGCTCCTTGGTGCGTTCCAACAGCCACTGCTCGCCCTCCTCGTCCCGTCCCGCGCCGCTCTCGGCCAGGGCGTACAGCACCCCCGCCGCGCCGTGGGCGAAGGCCAGCCCGCCGCCGGCGGTGGCGAACTGCGCGATGTCGCCGGGGAAGAGGCGGTCCGTGCGGGACGGCGTCGCGGAGGCGCGGATCGCCGCGGCCATGGAGTCCCGGCCGCGCGGCCAGTCGTCCGGCCGGACCGGCACCACCGGCGCGGCGGGCGGTCGCGTCACGGACCCGGCAGGCCGTCGCGCAGCGGGCCCAGCCGGCGGTCGCGCCACAGGCGCGGCGGGCTGTCGCCCTTCGGGCCCGGCGGGCCGTCGCGCCTCGGGGCCGCCGTCCACGCGCGTGATCTCGTCGACCGCCGCGTCCAGGAAGGCCCGGTCCACCGGGAACTGCTCCGCCACCACGTCCGCGAGATGCGCCGCCTTGTGCCGGTCGATCGCCAGCAGACTGGTGAGCGGCAGGAACAGCGCGAGCCGCAGACACGCCAGCGCGTACCGGTCCACCGCCACGCCCCGACGGTCGGAGGGCGCCACGAACCCGGGGTTCGCCACGGTCTGCCGGCCGGCTTCGTCGACGTGGTGGGCGGCCTCGAAGTCCAGGAGGGCCACGCTGTCGTCGTCCCGGATCATGATGTTGAACAGATGCAGGTCGTTGAAGACCACGCCCCGGGCGTGCACGTCCTCGACGGCGCGTTCCACCCGGGCGTGGACGTCGAGGGCCCAGGCGGTGTACTCGGCCAGTCTCCGCTCCCCCGGGTCGGCCTCGATGAGCGGATGGCGGCGGGCGAAGAACGTGTTGAGCGGCTTGCCGTCGATATGCTCCAGGACCAGGAAGTGGTGCTCCCCGACGGTGACGTGGCCGAGCACCTCGGGCGTGCAGCCAAGGCCCGACAGCCGCTCCAGCGCCCGGCGTTCGCGGTGCAGCCGGGTCACGGCGTCGGCGCCGTCGGCCGCCAGACCGGCGTGCGGACGGGCCTCCTTGAGGACGACCCGCTCGCCGGTGCGGGTGTCGCGGGCGAGGTAGACGCCGCCGCCGTTGGAGAAGTGCAGCGCCGACTCGACGGTGTACGGCAGACCGGTCACGGTCACCGCTGAGCGGGCGTCGAGGTGGGGGCGCAGGAAGACGGGCGGCTCGACCCATTCCGGGACGCGGAAGACCGGTCCGCGCAGGTCGGGCACGAGCGCACCGTCGGGGCCGGTCACGGCGGGCCGCAGTTCCCCGTCCGCGTCGTAGCAGTCGCGCCGGGTGAAGCCGCCGTAGCGGACGTGCACGGGCCCTTCGCCGATGCGCAGGTCGCTCAGGATGTGCGGTCCGGACTCCCCGGCCAGCAGCTCGGACAGCTCCCCCACCAGCCGTTCGAACTCCGCCTCGTCCGCCGGGTACACGGTGACGAACTTGCCGCTGCCGGCCCGGTCCGCGTACTTGGCGTTGCGCTGGTGCAGCAGGTAGCGGCCGGGCACGAACTTGAAGGCCGTGCCGCCCGCGACGCAGTGCCGCCACACACGGTCGAGCACGGACTCGGCGTTGTCGAGGCAGGCGGAGACGTGGATCTTCCATCCCTGGTCGGGCAGGTCGGCGTCGACCGGGCGGAGCGCGAGCCAGTCCCCCCTCTCGTGGCGCTGCCATCCCTCCGGAACGGGCCGGGACGCCGCGGCGTACCGGGAGCCCGAGGCCCCGGTCCGGGAAGCCGTGCGGTACGGAGCGTCGTAGAAGTACGGGTCCGCGTCGCAGTACACGGCATAACCCTTGTTCACGCCTTCTCCCTCCCACCGGTGGCTGACGGAGACGACGCTGTCACGCGGCGTACCGTGCCGCACAGTTGCCTCTGTCATCACTCCGACGTGCGGAACGCACGGGTAACTTCACGGGAGAGGACGCCGAAGGCGCCGGACGATCAGCGGCGCAGCCACGTGCGAATACGGTGGGCCACGTCGGGTGGCAGTCGGGAGACCGGGCCAACCGGACTCTCCGCGATGCGCAGGACAGGGCCCGTCACGGTGTCGGGGACGCGGCGGTTCTCTTGCTCCGGGAGGACGCCATCCGGTTCGTCCGCGCGAGCAGTTCGACCGGAGTGGCCGGCAGAGCCGTGCTCCGCTTGCGCACCCGGGCGGGCACGCCGCTCGGGGAGCCGCTCGGAAAGGACGCTCCGCCCCGTCCGTGGCCGCCGGTCACTCGGTGACGGGTACGACCCTCAGGTGGGAGGAGGCACGGCGGGCGTGCGGCGACCGGTGCGCGGTGCGGCGCGGCTCCCGAAGGACCAGCGTCAGCCGGGTGTAGCCCAACTCCTCCAGCGCTCTGGGCGTTTCGATCACGACCCGGCACTCGGTGGTGCCCCGGCGCGGATCGGGGTGGTGCAGCGGCCGTACGGCACCGTCGTGTTCGACGGCACGGTCCCCGACGGCCCTGATCCAGTGCGGCAGGCCCTGGCGGTAGGCGGCCTCCATGATCGGGTCCTGGGCGATGTCGCGGCGCACGGCCTGCAGGCCGGGGTCGTGGCCGTACCGCTCCAGGGTGGCGGCGAAGTGCGCCAGCATGGGCAGGCACCAGCTCGACTCGTGCTCGCCGAGGACCGTGGAGGCGTCCGGGTGGAAGAGGACGAACCGGAGGAAGTTGTCGTCCGGCATGGCCGTCGGATGCGGTCCGGCACCCTGGAAGAGTGTCCGGAAGGCGCCGTTGGCGAGCACCACGTCCCAGCGGTGGTCGACGACCAGAGAAGGGAAGGGGACGGCCTCCAGGAGCGCAGCGTAGTCCTGGAGATAGGCCTGGGCCTCGGGGGTCGCGGGGGCGGGCCGCGGCGCCGTCCGCTGCCCTCCTGCCTGAAATGCCATCGGGAGGTCACCCCTCTTGCCTATGCGGCCTTCTCGCGGCGTCCGCATCCTGGCGCCCCGACGCCGGGCGTGTCAACTATCGTGGCATTTCGTGCCTGTTGACGGCTGAAATAGGCCACAGTTGTGGCGATGCCTGGATGTGAGTTCGAGCGGCGGGCTACTCTCCGGGAAGTTCACGGCAACTGCTTGTGAGAAGCCTGTGAGGCCTGTGAGAGACGTAGGAGAGCTGTCGGTGACGGGTGGCTTCGAAGGTCCGGGCGCCATGCCGGTCACCACGCTGACCGCCGTCGTCGCCCGGGTCGGCGCACTCGCGGACCGGCTCGGCGTGCCGCACACCGAGGTGTTCGACGTGGGCCGGCTCTCCACCGCCTGCGGTGTCCCGGAGCCCGTCGTCGGCGCACTGCTCGGCGGCCGGCCGGCGGGCGAGCCCGACGTCCAGACCAGGTTCGTGCAGCGCCTGGACCTGCTGCGCCGCACCCGGCTGAAGCCGAACGGCCGCAAGTACACCCAGCAGGAGATAGCCGACGGCGCGGGCATGTCGCGGCAGCAGGCCGGCGCGCTCATCAACGGCGACCGGCGCCCCACCATGGAGCACTGCGACGCCATTCAGCGTTTCTTCCGGGTGCACGCCGGATTCCTCACCGCCGAGGACCCCGAGGCCCTCGCGGGCGCCCTCCAGCGCACCGAGCAGGAGTTGCTTCAGCAGCTCGCCGACCGGGAGCGGGAGGCGGCAGCCGCCGCCGACGACGACCCGCTGGAGCGGCTGCTCCAGGACAACGGCGTGCGCGGCATCGCCTGGCGGGCCGCGCAACTGCCCACCGACCAGCACCGCGACAAGGTCGCCGAGTGGCTGGACATGCTCCTGGAGAGCGTGAAGCGACCGGAGTCGTGAGCCTGTTGCCCGCCTGTCGCGAGCCTGCCCTGCGCCTGTCCTGAACCGTCGCGCGCCCGTCATGGGTCAGTAGTACGTCAGTCGCGCGCCTGACCGGGCCGATGGCCCGATCGGTGCGGGCGGCCCCGGCGTCGGGGCGCGGCTGGAGGGGATTGTCAGTGGTCCACGGCAAGCTGGGAGGGTGCCGCCGCCGTACGGGGGCGCGTGACCGCTGACGTCGTTGTGGGGAGAGCCGACCGATGACCACCGCCGTACTGACCGACCACGAACGCACCGCCGTTCAGGCCTATCTGCGGCTCCTGCACACCGTGCGGGCCGGTCTGGACGACCGGGCGGGCACCGGCGCTCCTCCCCGGCCGCCCGTCGTCCCGCCCTCCGTGCTGGCGGAGGCCGAGCAGGCCCTCGAGGCGGCGGGACTGACCGGGAACGAGGAGGCGTTCTTCCGGCTGCTGCGCGACTGGTGCCCGCCCACCTGAGGGCACCGGGGGGGGGGAAGAAAGGGCTTCCTGGTCGCCGTTCAGGTGCGCGGGACCGTGATCGCCGTGGCGACCAGGCCGTCCCGCGCGACCCAGCGACCGGTGAAGTGACGCAGGCGCCTGCCGTCAACCGTCGGTCCCGCCACCAGCAGGACGGCGTGCAGCGTGCCGCGGCGCCGGTCGACCGGGTCGACGCAGATCTCGATGTCCGCCTCCGCGAAGTCCAGCCACTGCCCGGTGAGGGGGAACCAGGCCTTGTAGACCGACTCCTTGGCGCTGAACAGCAGCCGGTCCCAGTGGATGCCGGGCCGCGCCTCGTCGAGTCGCCGCAGCCGGGCCGCCTCGGCGGGCAGGGCGATGGCGTCCAGGACGCCGTCCGGGAGCGGCCCGTCGGGTTCGGCGTCGATGCCGAGGGAGGCCAGGTCGGTCAGGCGGACCAGGGCGGCGGCGCAGTAGCCGTCGCAGTGGGTCATGCTGCCGGCCAGGCCGACCGGCCAGAGCGGGGCGCCGCGCTCGCCGGTCGGCACCGGCTGCGGGGGCACACCGAGTTTCTCCATGGCCCGGCGGGCGCACGACCGCACGACGGTGAACTCCCGGCGCCGCTTGGCGACCGCCCGCGCGACGATCGCCTCCTCCTCCGGGTAGAGGGGCGAGTGCCCGGCCTCGTCGTGGCCGCGCGCCTCCACCGCGACGACGGTCTCGGGCAGCAGTTCCTCGATCACCTGGTCACCTCCGGGTGCGACGGCGCCGCGGACGCCGGGGCCGCCGTCGCCGGCAGGATGGGCCGCAGCCGTCCGGGCGGCCCGGGCCGCTTGCGCCACTCGCGCGGGTAGCCCACCGACACCTCCTCGAAGCGGACCCCCTCGTGCCAGGTGGTGCGCGGGATGTGCAGATGCCCGTAGACCATGGTGTCGACCCGGAACCTGCGGTGCCAGTCCGCGGTCAGCGAGGTGCCGCACCACATGGCGAACTCCGGGTACCACAGGACGTCGGTGGGGTGCCGGTCCAGCGGGTAGTGGTTGACAGGGATCACGGGCAGGTCCGCGGGGATCTCGGCGAGCCTGCGCGCGGTCTCGGCGACCCGCGCCCGGCACCAGGCCTCGCGGCTGGGGTAGGGGTCGGGGTGCAGCAGGTACTCGTCGCTGCACACGATCCCGGTGCCGTGGGCGTACTCCAGGCCCTCGGCCTTGGTCGCGCATCCCGGCGGGAGGAACGAGTAGTCGTAGAGCAGGAAGAGCGGCGCGACGACCGCCGGGCCGCCGGCGCCCTCCCACACGGGGTAGGGGTCTTCCGGGGTGGTCACGCCCAGCTCGCGGCACATCTCGACGAGGTGTTCGTAGCGGGCGACGCCGCGCAGGGCGACCGAGTCCCTGGGGTGCGTCCACAGTTCGTGGTTGCCGGGGACCCAGACGACCCGGCGGAAGCGGTCCGCGAGGGTTCCGAGCGCCCAGCGGACGTCGGCGACGGTCTCCGCCACGTCGCCGGCCACCAGGAGCCAGTCGTCCCCGGACTCGGGGTGCATCCGCTCCACCAGGGCCCGGTTCTCCTCGTAACCGATGTGCAGGTCACTGATGGCCCACAGCTTCCCCGGAGCACCGGCCCTCGACGTCATCCCCCACCCCTCCCCGGACACGCGTTCGACGCTACGAGATCACATCGCCGCCCCGGTCACAAGGCGCCCCGGCGGCGCCCGCCGCGGCGGCCGTGGCGGACGCCGCACGGCGGGGCCGAGGCATCCGTGTGACGCGCGTTGCAATCGGGGCCGCGCGTACCCCTATGATCGCCCCAACACCACCGCCACGCCTCACTCTTCGCGCAGAGCGGTCGGGTGTCCCTCCAAACCCCTGGCCGGGCACGGCCCGCTTCGCCCTGCCCGCGAACCCTGGAAGGCGGCTTGCATGGCTTCTCCCGTACGCGTCTGGCTCAACCGCACGTACGCGGAGAACGTCTTCTTCATGGATCAGCTGCGGAGAAATCCCGCCGACCGGGCCGTCGAGATCCATGCCACGCACGGCGACCCGGACTCCCCCGTGCTGGCCGCCGCGGACACCGCCGACCTGGAGCCGGAGGGCCTGTCCCCCGCCGGGTACGTCGAGTACGCGCTGGACCAGTGCGCGCGGCGCGGCATCGACGTGTTCGTGCCCCGGCTGCACCAGGCGGCGGTCGTGGCGCACCGCGCCGAGTTCGAGGCGGCCGGTACGGCACTGCTGGCCCCGCCGCCGGAGGCGGTGGCCCTGTTCTCCGACAAGGTGATCGCCTACGAGGCGGTCCGGGCGGTCGGCGTGCCGGTGCCGCCCTGGTGGCGGGTCCGCACGGCCGAGGAGCTGGTCCTCGCGGTGGAGGAACTGGAGGCGGGCGGACACCGGGCGTGCTTCAAGCCGGCGTCCGGCGCGGGCGGCGTGGGCTTCCGGATGGTCACCCGGGACCCCTTCTCCCTCTCGCACCTGAACGGCTTCCCGAGCCCGTCCGTGCCGCTGCCCCTGGTCGTCGAGGCGCTGCGGGCGGCCGAGGAGCCCGTCGACTGGCTGGTGATGCCGCGCCTGGAGCAGCCGGAGGTCTCGGTGGACTGCCTCACCGGGACCGACAACCGGGTCCGCCTCGCCGTGGGCCGCACCAAGAACGGCCGCCGCCGCGGGTTCACCCTGCACGAGCAGTGGCTGGCACCGGCGCGGCGGATCGCCGAGACGTTCGGACTGCACCACCTGTCCAACGTGCAGTTCCGGATGTACGGCGACCACCCGGTCCTGATGGACGTCAACACCCGTCCGGCCGGCGGGCTGCACCAGCTGGCGCTGTGCGGCGTGAACGTGCCGTGGGCGGCGGTCAGGCTGGCCCTCGGGGACGACCCGGGCGAGCTGGAGCCGCCGTTCCTGGGGCAGGACTACGCCGTCGTGTCCGGACCGCGTCCCCTGCGCCCCGTGTCGGTGCCACACCAGCGCGCGGACCTCCCCACCGTTCCGGTGCCGGCACCGGGAGCAGGGACGGGACCGGCACAGCCGGCGGCCACCGCGCAGGCGGCGCCGACGTCCGCGCCCGTGGGGCTCACCTGAGGTAGGACAGCCCCGGGTGCACCGCCCGGTAGCCGTCGACGAGGCGACGGGCGACGTCGACCGAGTCGACGAGGGGGTGCAGGGCGAAGGCCCGTACCGCGGCCGCGCGGGAGCCGGTCTCGGCGGCGGTCAGGACGTCGCGCTCGACGGCCTTGACCGCGCAGACCAGGCCGGTGGCGTGGCCCGGCAGCAGGTCGACGGCCATCGGGTGGGCGCCGTTCGCGTCGACCAGGCAGGGGACCTCGATCACCGCGTCGCGGTCGAGGACGGACAGCGTGCCGCCGTTGCGGACGTTGAGGATCAACGTGGCGCGCTCGTCGCGGGCGACGGCGCGCATCAGTGCCAGTGCCACCTTCTCGTAGCCCCCGGACAGGTCCTCGGCCTCGCGTTCGCCCGCGCCCGCCGTCTCGCGGTTCTCGGCCATGTAGGTGGCCTCGCGTTCGGCGCGGGTGCGGTCCCAGGTGGCCAGGGCCGGGGCGTCGGCGCGGCGCATCTCGTCGTAGAAGCGGGCCTGCTGGTCGCGCAGGAACGCGCCGCGGGTGAGGCCGGCCTCCTGGTAGGCGCGGACGGTCTCCCGGTTGAAGTAGTAGTAGTGCAGGTACTCGTTGGGGACCGCGCCGAGGGAGCGCAGCCACTCGGGGCCGAACAGCCGGCCCTCCTCGAAGGAGCCGAGCAGCTCCGGGTCGGCGAGCAGTCGCGGGAGTTGGTCGCGTCCGTCGACGCGCAGCCCGCGCAGCCAGCCGAGGTGGTTGAGGCCGACGTAGTCGACGAAGGCGCGGTCCGGGTCGGCGCCCAGCACGCGGGCGACGCGACGGCCGAGGCCGACCGGCGAGTCGCAGATGCCGACGACCCGGTCGCCGAGGTGCCTGGACATGGCCTCGGTGACCAGTCCCGCCGGGTTGGTGAAGTTGATGACCCAGGCGTCCGGCGCCAGCCGGGCCACCCGGCGGGCGATGTCGACGGCGACCGGGACGGTCCGCAGCCCGTAGGCGATTCCGCCCGCGCCGACCGTCTCCTGCCCGAGGACACCCTCGGCGAGCGCCACCCGTTCGTCGTCGGCCCGGCCCTGGAGGCCGCCGACGCGGATCGCGGAGAACACGAAGTCGGCGCCGCGCAGCGCCTTGTCCAGGTCGGTCGTCGCGGTCACCGTCGGTGCGTCGGGTACGCCGGACGCCTGTTCGGCCAGTACCCGGGCCATCGCCGTCAGCCGGGACGCGTCCGTGTCGTGCAGGACGACGTCGTTCACCCGCCCCTCGGCGCGGTCCCCGAGCAGCGCCCCGTACACGAGCGGCACGCGGAATCCGCCGCCGCCCAGCATCGTCAGCCTCACGTCCGCACCCTTCCGTCACCGGCCGCACTTCCGTCCGGCGCCGATCATGGCACGGCCGGGCGCCGGCTCGCGTGCACCTTCCCTCCCCTGTCCGGGGCCGGTGCGGTGCCCTGCCCTCGGCCCTCGGCACGGTGACGGCCCCGACCGCCCCCGACCGGCTGCTCCACGTCCGCACCGCGCTCGACCACGCGCGTCCGGCCCTGTCCCCGACGGGCATCGGCCGCCGGTCCGGCCCGAGCCTGACCACCGCGCACCGGCTGGTGAACGCCCTGGAGCGGGACGAGTCGGGCGTCTGCCCCGTGGGCCTGCGGCTGTGGGAGACGGCGGCGCTCGCCCCGCGCGGCCTCGCGCTGCGGCAGGTCGCCCTGCCGTACCTGGAGGACCGGTACGAGGCGACCCGCGCCAACGCGCTGCCGGCGGTTCGGGACGGCGACGAGGTCGTCTGCATCGAGTGGCCGGCGGCGCGGTCGCCGGTCGGCGTGCGCACCCGCGTCGGTGCCCCCTGCGTACCACCGGTGTCGGGCTCGCCCTGCTCGCGCACGGCGAACCGGCATTCAGGAGGCGCACCGCCCCGTCCCACTCGCCTCGTTCACCCCGTACACCGTCGCCGCCCCGGAGCGGCCGAGCCGGGTGCCGGCCGAAGTACGGCACACCGGAGTATCGGTGAGCAGCCGTCAGGTCTCCGACGACGCCCTGCCGGAGGCCGCCCCGGTCCAGGTGCTGGACGACGCTCCGCCCCCGACCCGAGGTACGGCCCGGTCGCACCGGGGCGGCTTCGCCCGCGCCTCCCCGCCGTGCGCGGGGTGCACGGAACCCCGGGGCCGTAATGGAACACGCGTACCCGCGTCGACGACCTCGGGACGGCTCGGCCGGCAACTCCCCCGACCGCCCGGCGCCGAGGCACGCGCGCGCCCGGCACTTTCGTGACGTTCACGACGTTCACGGGCTGAACTCCCCAGCCCGGCAAGGACTTTATCGGCTTCACCTCTTGACGACGGAGGCGACCGGGAGCACATTGGCCGCATTCTGAGAGCGCTCTCAAAAGCAGGATCTCCTCCCCCGGAGCGCGCTCGGGCGTTCCGCTTCCCACTCCCGCATCGAGAGGCGACCCCCACATGAGTCAGACATCCGGCAACCCGCCCAGACGCCGGCCGCTGCGCCGGGCGCTGGTGGCCGTCGTCGGCACGCTCGGTCTCGCCGCGGCGGCGACGGCCGTGACGGGTCCGTCGGCGGGCGCGGCCGTGCCCCCGCCCCCGTCCGGCTGGACCCAGGTCTTCGCCGACGACTTCGACGGCGCGGCCGGCTCCGGCGTGAACACCGGCAACTGGCAGTACGACATCGGCACCTCGTACCCCGGCGGCGCCGCCAACTGGGGCACCGGCGAGATCGAGACGATGACGTCGTCCCCGGACAACGTCTCCCTCGACGGCAGCGGCAACCTGCGCATCACCCCGCGACGCGACGGTGCCGGCAACTGGACCTCGGGCCGCATCGAGACCAAGCGCGCCGACTTCGAACCCCCGGCCGGCGGCAAGCTGCGCGTCGAGGCCCGCATCCAGGTCCCGAACGTCACGGGGGCCGCGGCCAAGGGCTACTGGCCGGCGTTCTGGATGCTGGGCGCGCCCTACCGGGGCAACTACTGGAACTGGCCCGCCGTCGGCGAGATCGACATCATGGAGAACACCCAGGGCCTCAACACGGTCTGGTCCACGCTGCACTGCGGCACCTCTCCCGGCGGCCCGTGCAACGAGACCAGCGGCATCGGCGGCAACACCCCGTGTCCCGGCGCCAGCTGCCAGGCGGGCTTCCACACCTACGGGGTGGAGTGGGACCGTTCGACGAGCGTCGAGGAGATCCGCTTCTCCGTCGACGGCAACAACTTCCACACCGTCCGCGAGAACCAGGTCGACGCGACGACGTGGGCGAACGCCACGAACCACGGCTACTTCATCATCCTCAACGTCGCGATGGGCGGCGGCTTCCCGGACGCCTTCGGCGGCGGCCCGGACGGCGGCACCCAGCCCGGCCACTCCATGCTCGTGGACTACGTCCGGGTGCTGTCGGCCGGTGGGAGCGGTACCACACCGCCCCCGACCGGCGGTGACCGCGACGCGTACAGCGCCCTGGAGGCCGAGTCGTACGACGCCCAGTCCGGCACGATGACCGAGGGCACCTCGGACTCGGGCGGCGGCAGCAACCTGGGCGCCCTCGCGAACGGCGACTGGGTCCAGTACAAGGGCGTGAAGTTCGGTTCGAGCCCGGCGACCCAGTTCAGGGCCCGGGTGGCCAGCGGTGCGGCGGCCGGGGTGAGCGGACTGGTCGAGGTGCGCCTGGACAGCCGTACCAGTACGCCGGTCGGCAGCTTCGCCGTGGGCAACACGGGCGGCTGGCAGTCGTGGCGCACGATCCCGGCGAACATCACACCGGTGACGGGCACGCACGACGTCTATCTGACCTTCAGCAGCGGCCAGCCCGCCGACTTCGTCAACGTGAACTGGTTCAGCTTCGGCCGCTGACCGGCAACCGACCCCCCGCAGGAGAGGCGAAGGGACTCCACACGCCGTGGAGCCCCTTCGTCGCGCCATGCGGCGTGCTCAGCGCAGCTCCGCCCGGAACGCCGCCGGTGTCTGGTCGGTGTGCTGCTGGAAGAACTTGGAGAAGTTCGCCGCGTCCGGGAAGCCGACCGCCGCGCCCACCCGGCCGATCGGCATCTCGGTGTGGGCGAGGAGCCGCTTGGCCTCCAGGACGACGCGTTTGTCGATGAATCCCTTGGGCGTCTCGCCGGTGGCGGCGCGCACCGCGCGGACGAGGGTGCGGCGGGAGTAACCGAGCGCGTCGGCGTAGGCGCTGACGCTGTGATTGGTGGCGAAGCCCCGCTCGACCGCGTCCCGGAAGAGGGTGAAGGTGCTGTCCCCCGGCGCCTCCGCCCGTCCCTCCCGCGCGGAACTGGCCGCCAGATGCGCCAGGCGCAGCAGGAACGCGGAGAGCGTGTGGCGCAGTACGGCGGTGTGCAGGCTCAACGGCAGGGTGGTCGCGTCCTCGTACTCGCGCCGCAACTGGTCGAGTGCCGCCGTCAGTCCGGCGAGCCGCGCCCGGTCGGGGCGGAGCAGCGGCGGCAGGTCGTAGCGGTAGAGGCCGGTGGCCTCGACGGTGGCGCGGGGCAGGAAGCCGGGCTGCATGGTGAGCACCGTTCCGCGGTACTCGCCCTCGGGCGCGAAGCGGTGGACCTGTCCGGGACGGATCCACAGCAGATCGCCGGCCGACGCCTCGTACTCGGCGAAGTCGATCATGTGGCGGACCGGGCCGCCGGTGAAGAGCATGACGACGTGGAAGTCGATGCGGTGCACGCGGTGCAGCGGGGCGTTGGCGTGCCAGGTGCGGCCGGCGCCCATGGGCCCGACCTGCACGCCGACTCCGAGGAGGCTGAGATCGACCGGGAAGGGGAACGTTCTGATCCCGTCGCCGCCCCTGCCGCCGTCGTCCCGGCCACCCTCGCCGTCTTGGATGTTTTCGTCCGCCATGTCCTTCTCGCGCCGTCCCGCCCGTGCGCCCCGCGGCCGGGGCGTGTCCCAGTTTCACCACAGGCTGGCACACCACGACCTTCACTCTCAAAAGTCAGACTTTTAAGTTTGAACGCGTCAGACCAGCTACTCCGCTCCGATCGAGGATTTCTTGAAGATGAGCACGCAGTCGAGCAAGCAGACAGTGGACAGCGCGGACCGCTTCGAGTGGACCGAACTCGACCGGCGTGCCGTTGACACCGCCCGTGTCCTCGCGGCCGACGCCGTGCAGAAGGTGGGCAACGGCCACCCGGGCACGGCGATGGCCCTCGCCCCGGCGGCGTACACGATCTTTCAGAAGGTGATGCGTCACGACCCCGCCGATCCCGAGTGGACCGGCCGTGACCGCTTCGTCCTCTCCCCCGGCCACACCTCGCTGACCCTCTACACCCAGCTCTTCCTCGCCGGGTACGAGGTGGAGCTGGACGACCTCAGGGCCTTCCGCACACACGGCTCGAAGACGCCGGGCCACCCGGAGTACGGGCACACGGCGGGCGTGGAGACCACCACGGGTCCGCTGGGCCAGGGCGTGGCCAACGCGGTGGGCATGGCGATGGCCGCCCGCTACGAGCGCGGTCTGTTCGACCCGGAGTCCCCCGAGGGCGAGTCCCCCTTCGACCACACGATCTGGGCGATCGTCTCCGACGGCGACCTCCAGGAGGGCGTGTCCGCCGAGGCCTCGTCGATGGCCGGTCACCAGAAGCTCGGCAACCTGGTCTTCCTCTACGACGACAACCACATCTCCATCGAGGGCGACACCGCGACCGCGTTCTCCGAGGACGTGCTGAAGCGGTACGAGGCGTACGGCTGGCACACGCAGCGCATCGAGCCCGCCGAGAACGGCGACGTCGACGTGCCCGCGCTGCACGCGGCGCTGACGGCGGCCCAGGCCGAGACCGGGCGCCCCTCCATCATCGCCATGCGCACGATCATCGCCTGGCCCGCGCCGAACGCGCAGAACACCGAGGCCGCGCACGGCTCGGCGCTCGGCGACGACGAGGTCGCGGCGACCAAGCGGGTCCTGGGCTTCGACCCGGAGAAGTCCTTCGAGGTCTCCGACGAGGTCATCGGGCACACCCGCAAGGCCCTGGACCGGGGTGCCGAGGCGCACGCCGCCTGGGACAAGCGGATCGCCGCCTGGCGCGACGCCGCCCCCGAGCGCGCGACGCTGTTCGACCGTGTGGTCGCCGGCCGCCTGCCCGAGGGCTGGGAGGACACCCTGCCGGTGTTCGAGACCGGCAAGGCGGTCGCCACCCGCGCCGCCTCCGGGAAGGTCCTCCAGGCGCTCGGCCCGGTGCTGCCCGAACTGTGGGGCGGCTCGGCCGACCTGGCCGGCTCGAACAACACGACGATCGACAGGACGTCGTCCTTCCTCCCCGCGGGCAACCCGCTCCCCGGGGCGGACCCGTACGGCCGCACCGTGCACTTCGGCATCCGCGAGTTCTCCATGGCCGCGGAGATGAACGGCATCGCCCTGCACGGCAACACCCGCATCTACGGCGGCACGTTCCTGGTCTTCTCCGACTACATGCGCAACGCGGTGCGCATGTCCGCGCTGATGCAGCTGCCGGTGACGTACGTCTGGACGCACGACTCCATCGGCCTCGGCGAGGACGGCCCGACCCACCAGCCGGTCGAGCACCTGGCCGCCCTGCGCGCCGTCCCCGGCCTCAACGTGGTCCGCCCGGCCGACGCCAACGAGACGGCCACCGTCTGGGCCGAGATCCTCAGGCGCCACTCCACCCACCCGGCGCCGCACGGCCTCGTTCTCACCCGGCAAGGCGTACCGACGTACGCACCCGACCCGGACGCCGCGCGCGGCGGGTACGTGCTCGCCGACGCCTCCACCGGCGCCCCGGACGTCGTCCTGATCGCCACCGGCTCCGAGGTGCAGCTGGCGATGGCCGCGCGGGAGACGCTGGAGGCCGAGGGCACCGCCGCGCGCGTGGTGTCGATGCCGTCCGTGGAGTGGTTCGAGGAGCAGCCCCGCGCCTACCGCGAGAGCGTGCTGCCGCCGTCCGTGCGGGCCCGGGTGGCCGTGGAGGCCGGGATCGGCCTGACCTGGCACCGGTTCGTCGGGGACGCGGGCCGCATCGTCTCCCTGGAGCACTTCGGCGCCTCCGCCGATGCGAAGACCCTGTTCACCGAGTTCGGCTTCACCGCCGAGCACGTGGCCGCCGCCGCCAGGGAATCCCTGGCCGCCGCCCGCGGCTGAGCCGACCACCTGCGAAGCAGAAAGAGAAGATGATCACTGTGACCGAAGCAACCGCCACCGCGGGAGCGCTGCAGCGCCTGGCCGGCCAGGGCGTGTCCGTCTGGCTGGACGACCTGTCGCGGCGGCGGATCGAATCCGGCAACCTCGCCGAGCTGATCAGGACGAAGAACGTCGTCGGCGTCACCACCAACCCGTCGATCTTCCAGGCCGCCATAGGCTCGGGCGAGGGCTACGAGGAGCAGCTCGCCGACCTCGCGACCCGGGGCGTCACCGTCGACGAGGCGGTCCGCATGATGACCACCGCCGACGTCCGCGCCGCCGCCGACGTACTGCGCGAGGTGTACGACGCCACCGGCGGCCGGGACGGCCGGGTCTCCATCGAGGTCGACCCCCGCCTCGCCCACGACACGCGGGCCACGGTCGCCGAGGCACGTCAGCTGGCCTGGCTGGTGGACCGCCCCAACGTGATGATCAAGATCCCGGCGACGAAGGCAGGTCTCCCGGCGATCACCGAGGTGATCGGGGCCGGCATCAGCGTCAACGTCACGCTGATCTTCTCCCTGGAGCGCTACCGCGAGGTCATGGACGCCTACCTCGCCGGTCTGGAGAAGGCGCAGACGGCCGGGATCGACCTGGCCGGCGTCCACTCGGTCGCGTCCTTCTTCGTCTCCCGCGTCGACGGCGAGATCGACAAGCGCCTGTCGCTCCTCGGCACGGACCAGGCGCTCGGCCTGCGCGGGAAGGCCGCGCTGGCCAACGCACGGCTGGCCTACGAGGCGTACGAGAACGTCTTCGCGGGCGACCGTTTCACCGCCCTCGCGGGGGCCCGCGCCAACCCCCAGCGTCCCCTGTGGGCGTCCACCGGGGTGAAGGACCCGGCATTCCGGGACACCCTGTACGTGGAGGAGCTGGTCGCTCCCGGCAGCGTGAACACGATGCCGGAGGCCACCCTGGACGCCGCCGCCGATCACGGCGAGATCCGGGGCGACACGGTCACCAGCGGGTACGCCCAGGCCCGGGCCGACCTCGCGGCGGTGGAGCGGCTCGGCGTGTCGTACGACGAGGTGGTGGAGCAGTTGGAGCGAGAGGGCGTGGCGAAGTTCGAGGCGGCCTGGGACGACCTGCTCGCCGCCGTGACGAAGTCCCTCGACAGCAAGGGAGTTGACGGGGAATGAGCGAGGAGCTTCCCGCTACGGCGGTCCGGGAGACCAAGGCGACGAAGGAGGCCAAGGAGACCCGGACGGCCCAGGAGGCGGCGGGACCGCTGCACGCCGAGGAGGCCGAGGAGGCCCGCTCCGCCGGGACAGCGAAGGCGGCCGGGCCGTCGAAGGCTCCCCGGAGCGCGAAGAAGACCGGGACGGCCCGTGCCGCCAAGGGGGCGAAGAGCGGGGGCGCGGCCGGGAAGGGCGTCGAGCCGGTGGCACCGCTCGACTGGAGCAACCCGCTGCGCGATCCCCAGGACCGCCGTCTGCCCCGGATCGCGGGCCCCTCCGGGCTGGTCATCTTCGGCGTCACCGGCGACCTGTCCCGCCGCAAGCTGATGCCGGCCGTGTACGACCTGGCCAACCGGGGTCTGCTGCCGCCGGGCTTCTCGCTGGTGGGCTTCGCCCGCCGGGACTGGGAGGACCAGGACTTCGCCGAGGTCGTGCACGACGCGGTCAAGGAGCACGCGCGCACGCCGTTCCGCGAGGAGGTCTGGCAGCAGCTCTCCGAGGGCATGCGGTTCATCCCCGGCGACTTCGACGACGACAACGCGTTCGAACAGCTGCGCAAGGCCGTCGAGGAGCTGGACGCCTCTCGCGGCACCAGCGGCAACTACGCCTTCTACCTCTCCGTGCCGCCGAAGTTCTTCCCGAAGGTCGTCCAGCAGCTCAAGAAGCACGGGCTGACCGACGCGCCCGACGGTTCCTGGCGCCGCGCGGTGATCGAGAAGCCGTTCGGCCACGACCTGGACAGCGCCCGCGACCTGAACGCGCTGGTGCACGAGGTCTTCGACCCGGAGCAGGTCTTCCGCATCGACCACTACCTGGGCAAGGAGACCGTCCAGAACATCCTGGCGCTGCGCTTCGCCAACACGATGTACGAGCCGATCTGGAACCGGTCCTACGTCGACCACGTGCAGATCACGATGGCCGAGGACATCGGCATCGGCGGCCGGGCCGGCTACTACGACGGCATCGGCGCGGCGCGCGACGTCATCCAGAACCACCTGCTCCAGCTGATGGCGCTGACCGCCATGGAGGAGCCGGCCGCTTTCGACGCGCGGTCGCTGCTCACCGAGAAGCTGAAGGTCCTGCGGGCCGTGCGGCTGCCCGACGAGCTGGGCGAGCACACGGTGCGCGGCCAGTACGCGGGCGGCTGGCAGGGCGGTGCGCAGGTGCCCGGCTACCTGGAGGAGGAGGGCATCGACCCGGCCTCCACCACCGACACCTACGCGGCGATCAAGCTGGGCATCGACAACCGCCGCTGGGCCGGGGTGCCCTTCTACCTGCGCACCGGCAAGCGCCTGGGCCGCCGGGTCACGGAGATCGCGGTGGTCTTCCAGCGGGCCCCGCACTCGCCCTTCGACTCCACCGCCACGGAGGAGCTGGGCGAGAACGCGATCGTCATCCGCGTCCAGCCGGACGAGGGCATGACGGTGCGCTTCGGCTCCAAGGTGCCGGGCACGTCGATGGAGATCCGCGACGTGTCCATGGACTTCGCCTACGGCGAGTCGTTCACGGAGTCCAGCCCGGAGGCGTACGAACGGCTGATCCTGGACGTCCTTCTGGGTGACGCCAACCTGTTCCCGCGCCACCAGGAGGTGGAAGAGTCCTGGCGGATCCTCGACCCGATCGAGGAGTACTGGGCCTCGCACGACAAGCCCGCACAGTACGCGTCGGGCGGCTGGGGACCGCGGGAAGCCGACGAGATGCTCGCACGAGACGGACGGAGCTGGCGCAGGCCATGAGGATCGACCTGACCGACACCACGGCAAGCAAGATCAACAAGGCGTTGGTGCAGGGCCGCCGGGCCATCGGCACCCCGGCCGTGGGCATGGTGCTCACGCTGGTCATCGTCACGGACGAGGAGAACGCCTACGACGCGATCAAGGCGGCCGAGGAGGCCTCGCACGAGCACCCCTCGCGCACCCTGGTCGTCATCAAGCGCCACCCCCGCAACCTGCGCGACCGCACCCGCTCGCACCTCGACGCCGAGGTCCGGGTCGGCTCCGAGGCGGGCACCGGCGAGACCGTCGTCCTGCGCATGTACGGCGAGGTCTCCGAGCACGCCGACTCGGTGGTGCTGCCGCTGCTGCTGCCGGACGCGCCGGTCGTCGTGTGGTGGCCGGTGGAGGCGCCCGACAACCCCGCGAAGGACCCGCTGGGCGCGCTGGCCCAGCGCCGGATCACCGACCTGTACACGGTGGAGCGGCCGATGGAGGTCCTGGAGCGCCGGGTCCGCGCCTACGCGCCCGGCGACACCGACCTCGCCTGGACCCGGCTGACGCTGTGGCGCTCGATGCTGGCCGCGGCCCTGGACCAGGCCCGGGTTCCGGTGACCTCCGCGGTCGTGGAGGCCGAGGCGGACAACCCGGCGGCCGAACTGCTGGCCCGCTGGCTGGAGGCCCGCCTCGGCGTCCGCGTGGACCGCGTGATCACCGACGGGCCGGTCGTCACCGCCGTCCGCCTGGGCACGGCGAACGGCGAGATCGTCGTCGACCGTCCGGAGGGCCCGCTCGCCACGATGACCCTCCCCGGTCAGCCCCCGCGCTCCGTCGCCCTGAAGGTGCGCCCCACCTCCGAACTCATCGCCGAGGAGCTCAGGCGCCTCGACGCCGACGAGATGTACGCCGTCGCCCTGCGCGGCGAGGCCGGCAAGGAGACCCCCGTCCATGTCTGACACCCCGAAGCTCAACCAGCGTCCTCAGTGGACCGCCCTCGCGGACCACGTCAAGGGCACGCTGCCCCACCCGGACCTGCGCGAACTGTTCGCCGAGGACCCCGGGCGGGCCGAGCGGTACGTCGTGCGCGTCGGCGACCTGCGCATCGACTACTCGAAGAACCTGGTCACCGACGAGACGCTGGCCCTGTTGCAGGAACTGGCCGCCGCCACCGACGTGTTCGGGCTGCGCGACGCGATGTTCCGCGGTGAGCGCATCAACATCACCGAGGACCGTGCCGTGCTGCACACGGCGCTGCGTGCCCCGCGCGACGCGGTGATCGAGGTCGACGGCGAGAACGTCGTCCCCAAGGTGCACGCCGTGCTCGACAAGATGGCCGGCTTCGCCGACCGGGTCCGCTCCGGCGAGTGGACCGGCCACACCGGCAAGCGCATCAAGAACGTCGTCAACATCGGCATCGGCGGCT
>NZ_JBIVPJ010000026.1:0-68145 GCF_044754585.1 Streptomyces sp. NPDC093065
TTCGACCACCGCCTGGTCGACGGCGAGCTCGGCTCCAAGGTCCTCGCCGACGTGGCGGCGGTCCTGGAACAGCCCAAGCGGTTGATCAGCTGGGCATGAGAGCTGTGGACCGAGTAGGTTCATGACGGAGGGGCGCCGCAAGTTGGAGTTGCGACGCCCCTCTTGTTGTCTGGTCGGGCTCAGACCTGGTGCAGCACGTACACCGGAGCCCCGTCCTCGGCCCCGCCCCGCGAGCGGATGCAGGCGTGGGTGCGCAGCAGTCGCAGGCATTCGTTGACCCGCCGTACGGAGAGCCCCGTGCGGGCGGCGATCGACTCCAACGGCTCCCGCAGCTCGCCCTTCTCGACGAGCACCGGTGCGATGACCAGGGCGACCGTCCACACGTCCTCCGTCACGGACAACCGCTGCCGCCAGCCGGCCAGTACGGCCTCCGTGGTCGGTACCGGAGCCAGGTGGAGGTGGCCGCGGGGCACACCCTGGTGGAGGACGAGGGTGTCGAACCGGTCCGCGATGCGCTCCAAGGCGTGCACCATGGCCTGTTGCACGGCGAGGGTGGCCTGTTGGGTGGCGAGGGTGGCCTGCTGCGTGGACAGCATCTCCTTCTGCAACGCGATCGACGTGCGTTGGCCTGCCGCCAGCTCCTCGTCCAGCTTCAGGTTGTGCGCCTCCAGTCGGACGATGGCGTCGGCGACCTGGTCCGGCATGGCGTAGGCGATGGGGGCACCGGGTTCGACCGGCTGCACTTCCGCCTCGTCCAGAGAGTACGAACCCTCGCGCTGCACGCTCTCGATGACTTCGGCGACCCACTGCTTGAAGGGGGCGCAGGCCGGTTTGGTGCAGGCGTTGACGAGGAGGATGAGGCCCTGGAGATCGATGAGTTGCAAGTCTCGTCGCCAGTTCCTACCTGCGGGAACGCTGAGACTGTGACTTCCAGTCACAGTCTCGAGATTGTCTCGATGTTCCTCCGGGACGTGATCGAGAAGCGCCTTTCGGGTCGTGGTGTATCCCAACTCCTTGCACACGTCCACCGCCGGGAACCAGTGGCTTCCGTCCGGCATGGTCAGCCGCCGCACCCGGGCGCCGGTGGCCGCGTACACGAAGTCGCCGGCGTCGATCGCCTCGTGTCGCGCGCCGGGGTTCTGTCGCTTGCTGGGTTCGTTCATGTGAACCACCTCCGTCGCGGAACGTAGGGCGGAGGCATGGGCATATGCCAGCCAGCCCGCGGATGTTCACGACTGCGAGCGAAGGTGATTCAAAGTCCTGCGGCGTCCGACGAGTTTGTGTATGACGGCCCCGAGGCCGCCGTGCTCAGCCCCGGGTCCGGTCCGTGCGCAGTGCGTTGAGGAGCGCCGCGCCGCGTTCGGCGTCGTCGATGCTGATCGCGAAGTCGCTTCGGCGGCCCCGGGGGCGCACGACGAGGCACTCGCCGGCGCGGAGCATCACCGTGGTGCCGAGGCCGCTGAGGCGGTAGCCCCAGCCGCCGACCTGCGCGGGCCGGCGGACCTCCATCCGCGCCGTGTCGATGTCGTCGGGTGCCCAGCGGCGTCCGGGCCAGCCGAAGGGGCCGAAGGACACCTCCAGGCCGCGCTCCGAGACGCGGGCCTGGACCGAGGAGAACACGGCGCAGGCGAGGGACGCGACGGCGCAGCCGGCGAACAGTGGCCACAGGCCGCGCGGGGCGGCCAGGCCGCCGACCAGGGCGACGAGCGCGCCCACGGCCACCAGGCCGGTCGCGGCCGCGAGCAGTTGGAGCCAGAGGTTGGCGGTCCGGGAGAACCAGACCAGCCGCCTGCCCTTCGGGATGTCCAGCGCGGGGGCGCCGTCGTCCGGCGTCGTGTGGTCGGCCGAGGCGCCGCGCCGGGTCATGAGCAGCCATCCGCCCGCTCCGGCGAGTACGGCCGCGACGAGGATCGCGACGACCCAGACGGTGGGCTGGCGGGCCTCGTGCCAGTCCGAGCGGTCCAGGTTGGAGCGGATGACCGCGGCCTGCGCGCCGGTGAGGACGATGCCCATGGGGAGCAGGACCGCGGTGGTCCACGGCCGGGCCGCCGGGCCGGCCCGCATCAGCGGGACGGTGACCGCGGCCGCCGTCACCAGCCAGATCAGCGCGGGCACGAGGGACACCGCCCACAGGGGCATCGAGCCGTCGGGGGCTTCGCCGTTCAGGCCCCAGTGGGTCGCCAGCCGGTCGGGGAGCCGATCCCGGGCCCAGAGCGGCATCCCGGCGAGCACGGCCGTGACCCCGATCGTCCAGACCGCCGCCGTCGTACGTCCCGCCGCTGTCGCGTTCCTCATGGCATCCCCCTGATCATGTCGATGAGATCGGTCCTGCTGTAGCCCAGCCGAGCCGCCTCGGCGAGCAGTTCCCGGGCGCGGATCTGCAACTCGGAGTGCGGTCGGGCGCCCTCGGCCACCGTGACTCCCCGGCCCCTGCGGAACTCCAGCAGGCCCTCGTCCCGCAGGCCGCGCAGGGCGCGCAGCACGGTGTTGACGTTGACGTCCAGGGCCTCGGAGAGGTCGCGGGCCGAGGGCAGGCGGTCCCCGGGAGCGCACTCCCCCTCGGCGATGGCGCGCCGGACGGCGCCGGCCACCTGTTCGTGCAGGGGGCGGGTGTCGGTCTTGTCCAGACTCAGCAGCATGGTGCTAATGAGACTATCACCATGTGCTTCATCGGTACAGGGGAAGGGGGATGGGGGGCGAGAAGGGCCCGTCGCGTCGGCGACGGGCCCTTCTCGGTGGTGGAGCGGTGGTGGAGCGGTGGTGGAATGCTTGGCGGGTGCGGGCGCCGTGCGAGTGGTGGGACGTCAGGGCTACTTCGTGAAGGCGTAGTCCATGAGCCGCGTGGCGTCCTTGGCGCGCTGTGTCGACGACGAGGACGCCAGCACCGTGCCGATGACGGTCCTGCCCTTCCGGGTCGCGGCGAAGACCAGGCAGTACTTGGCCTCCGGACCGGACCCGGTCTTCACGCCGATCGCGCCGCTGTAACTGCCCAGCAGCGTGTTCGTGTTGGTCCAGGGCGCCATCGTGCGGGTGCCGCCCTTCTTGGTCGTCGTCTTCGCCGTGTACTTCTTGGTCTTGACGACGGTGCGGAAGGTGGAGTTCTTCATCGCACTGCTCGCGAGTTTCGTGAGGTCGCGCGGCGTGGAGTAGTTCTTGCCGTTGCCGATGCCGTCGAACGAGTCGAAGTGCGTGTTCTTCATGCCGAGACTCTTGGCGGTCGCGTTCATCTTGCCGATGAACGACTTCACGCGCGCCGCCCGTGTCTTGCCCGAGCCGAACTTGTCGGCCAGCGCGTACGCGGCGTCGCAGCCGGACGGCAGCATCAGCCCGTACAGCAGCTGGCGGACCGTCACCTTGTCGCCGACGATCAGGCGGGCGGAGGAGGCGTTCTTGGACACGATGTAGTCGCTGTATGCCATCTGGATCGTGACCTTGGTGTCCAGGTTCAGCTTCGGCTGCGCGAGTACGACCTTCGCGGTCATGATCTTGGTCGTGGAGCCGGTGGACCGCTTGGTGTCGGCGGCCTTGGTGTAGAGCGACTTGCCGGTCGCGTCGTTCATCACGAAGCCACCCTTGGCGGCGATCGAGGGTGGGGCGGGCGCCCGCAGGGCGGCAGCGGGGGCGCGCCCGTGCGCGGCGGCCTGTGCGGGTGCCGTGGCGAGGGCTCCGGTGGCGAGGACGGCGCCGCCGGTCAGGGCGGCGGCGAGGGCCCTGTGCAGACGGCTGGCCGAAATAGTGTTCATTGAGTTGATTACCCCGATTGTGGTGAAGTCACCTGGAACGCGGCCGAGTTGTGGTCGGTGGAGCTGTGGCCGCGTCATTGCGACACCCGAAGGGGGTCAATGGTTGTGCGGTGGAGGGCGGGGAGGCGCCGGGTTCCCCCTGGCGGGTGAGCGGGGTGAGCGGGGTGAGCGGGGTGAGCGGGGTGAGCGGGATGGGCGGGATGGGCGGGCGTCCGGATTGTGGGACGGATTCCTCTTGTGTCCCTGTTGTATCTATCCTGTCGGCATGACCACGGCTGTGAAGCAACCCCCCGCGGCGGACCGCGTCTACACCCACGTCAAGCAGGGCGTCCTGGAGCGCCGTTACGAGGGCGGGACGCTGCTCACCGAGGGGGAGCTGGCCGAGGCCGTCGGGGTCTCCCGCACCCCGGTGCGCGAGGCGCTGCTGCGGCTGGAGGTCGAGGGGCTGATCCGGCTCTATCCCAAGAAGGGCGCCCTGGTCCTGTCCGTCTCCGCGCAGGAGATCGCGGACGTGGTGGAGACCCGGCTGCTGGTCGAGGAGCACGCGGCCAGGAAGGCCGTACCCGCTCCGCCCGGGCTGGTCGAGCGGCTGGAGGAACTGCTCGCCCGGCAGAAGGAGCAGGCCGCCGCCGGCGACTTCGCCGCCGCCTCCGTCACCGACCGCTGCTTCCACGCCGAGATCGTCCGCAGCGGCGGCAACGAGATCCTCTCCCGCCTCTACGACCAGCTCCGCGACCGCCAGCTGCGGATGGGCGTCGCCGTCATGCACTCCCACCCCGACCGGATCGCCCACACCCTCGCCGAGCACGAGGAGATCCTCGACGCGCTGCGCTCCGGGGACGCGGACGCGGCCGTCGGCGTGGTGCGCCGGCACGTGGGGTGGTTCTCGCACCTGGCCCGGGGGGAGGTCCGATGAGCACGGCCGAACCCGGCGGTGGCGCCCTGCCCGGCGATCCTCCCCCAGTGCCTGAACGGCCTGGGGGGACCCCCAGCGGCCGGCGTGCGATCGCCGTGTGGGGCATCGGCGTGTCCGTCTACTTCGTCGCCGTCATCTTCCGTACGTCCCTGGGGGTCGCCGGTCTCGACGCCGCCGACCGCTTCCACGTCAACGCCTCCGCGCTGTCCACCTTCTCCATCCTCCAGCTGCTGGTCTACGCCGGTATGCAGATACCCGTCGGCCTGCTGGTCGACCGGCTCGGCACGAAGAGGGTGCTGGGGATCGGCGTCGTCCTCTTCACGGCCGGACAGCTGGGCTTCGCCTTCTCCCCGTCGTACGGCATGGCGCTGGCCTCGCGCGCGCTGCTGGGCTGCGGGGACGCGATGACGTTCATCAGCGTGCTGCGGCTGGGCACCCGGTGGTTCCCGGCCCGCCGGGGGCCGATGGTCGCCCAGCTGGCCGGTCTGGCCGGCATGGCGGGGAACCTCGTCTCCACCCTGGTCCTGGCCCGGCTGCTGCACGGCATCGGCTGGACGGCGGCGTTCGCGGGCAGCGCGCTGGCGGGTGTCGTCGTCTTCGTTCTGCTGCTGCTCTTCCTCAAGGACCACCCCGAAGGCCACGAGCCGGAACCGCTGCCGCACCAGGGGGCCGCGTACGTACGGCGGCAGATCGCGACGTCCTGGCGCGAGCCGGGGACGCGGCTGGGGCTGTGGGTGCACTTCACCACCCAGTTCCCGGCGATGGTGTTCCTGCTGCTGTGGGGGATGCCGTTCCTGGTCGAGGCGCAGGGGCTGTCCCGGGCCACGGCCGGCACACTGCTGACCCTCGTCGTGCTGTCCAACATGGCGGTCGGCCTGGTCTACGGCCAGGTCATCGCCCGGCACCACGCGGCGCGGCTGCCGCTGGCGCTCGGTACGGTGGGCGGTACGGCCGCCCTGTGGGCCACGACGCTGGCCTACCCGGCCGAGCACGCGCCGATGTGGCTGCTCGTGGTGCTGTGCACGGTGCTGGGGGCGTGCGGGCCGGCGTCGATGATCGGCTTCGACTTCGCGCGGCCGGCGAATCCGCCGGAACGGCAGGGGACGGCGTCCGGGATCACGAACATGGGGGGTTTCGTGGCGTCGATGACGACCTTGTTCGCGGTGGGGGTGCTGCTGGACGCGACGGGGGACGACTACGGGGTGGCGTTCTCGTCGGTGTTCGTGTTGCAGGCGCTGGGCGTGACGCAGATTCTGCGGTTGCGGAAGCGGGCCGCGCTGCGGGAGCGGGAGCGGTTGGTGGCCAGTCGGGTGGAGACGGTGCACGTGCCCGTGTAGGCACCCGGCGTGCGGGCGGGGCGGGTGCGCAGCCCGGCGTTGCGGGGTGCCTCCCCCACTCTCGGCTTCGCTCGAGCGGGACGTGCCCCCACCGCCCACCCGTGCCGCTATGGGGGCACCCCCTCTGGGGGAGGCACGACTGCCCGCAGCTGGGGTTACTGCGTCACCGTGAAGTTGCGCAGGATCGCCGCCGTCAGGTCCGGGTCGCCCTCCGTCTTGATGCGGTCCGTCGCCGACTCCGGGGTGACACGGCCGCAGGCCAGGCGGAAGTACGTCTCCCAGTCGAGGGTGAGGGTGGCGGCGGGGCCCAGGGCCGGGGACGATTCGAGGGTGCCGCGGCCCTGGATGTCGACGCGGATGGTGCGCAGGAACTCGACGGGGCCGTGGACGTCGAAGACGACGGCCGAGCTGCGCGGCGCGTCCGCCCGGTCGGCGACGACGGCGGGCAGCTCGCCGAGCAGCACGTCACGCGCGACGTGCGCGCCGGGGGAGTCGAGGTTGCCGGGACGGCCGAGTGCGGTGCGCAGGTCCTGTTCGTGGGCCCACACGTCGAAGGCGTGCCGGCGCATCGCCTCCTGCAGGGTCAGCTCGGTGCCGAGCGGGCCCCGCACCTTGGTGCCGGGCTCCCGCGACTCGTTCCGCAGCTGGCGGTTGCGCCGGATGATCATGTACTCCAGCTCGGACGTCATCTCCGGTGCCGTGTGGTGGCGGCGGACGTCGACCTGCATCTCCATGTAGCGCTGGTGGTCGTTGGTGACGTGGTAGAGGTCGCGCGGGAGGGTGTGGATGGGGCGCGGGTCGCCGAGCATCTCGGAGTCCAGGCCCAGGACGTGCGAGACGATGTCGCGCACCGACCAGCCCGGGCAGGGCGTCCGGCGGTTCCACTCTGCCTCCACAAGCGGCTGGACCAGCTCGGATATCGCCTCGATGGAGTGAGTCCAGGCGTCGGCGTAGGGCTGGAGGGTGGGATGCAGACTCACGGAACGGGACCCCTCGGCGGTCGGTACACGGGCGGTTGGCGGCAGCGGTGCCAGTGGCGGCGGCGGCAGTCGGCGGGCGTCTTGGGAGGCTAAGTTACGCTGCTGTGCGGCACCCCGGCAGTGCTTTCGTGTGACGATCGTAGGCCCGTGTGGACGGCTCGAATGCCAGGACGGTGGTAGTGTGCGCGCCTCTTTGATCCAAATCGCCGTGAACGAGGACGAAACGGTCGAAGCGCGTCGCGTGCGGGCGACGGCTCTGGTACGGGAGCAGGCGGGCGCCGATCTCGTCGTGCTGCCGGAGCTGTGGACCACGGGCGCGTTCGCCTTCGACGCGTTCGACGCGGCGGCCGAGCCCTTGCGGGGCCCGACGTACGAGGCGATGGCGAAGGCGGCGAGCGACGCGGGCGTGTGGCTGCACGCGGGATCGGTCCCCGAACGCGCCCCGGACGGACTGCTGTACAACACCTCTCTCGTCTTCTCCCCCTCGGGCGACCTGGCCGCCTCGTACCGCAAGATCCACCGCTTCGGCTTCGACAAGGGCGAGGCCGTGCTGATGGGCGCGGGGCGCGAGCCGGTGACGGTCCGGCTGGCGGACACCACCACCCTCGGCGTGGCCACCTGCTACGACCTCCGCTTCCCCGAACTCTTCCGCTCCCTCGTCGACGAAGGCGCCGAGATCCTCGTCGTGCCGGCGGGCTGGCCGGAGCGCCGACGGTCCCACTGGACGCTCCTGGCCCAGGCGCGGGCGGTGGAGAACCAGGCGTTCGTCCTCGCCTGCGGAACGGCCGGGACACACGCCGGAGTTCCGCAGGCGGGTCACTCGATCGTGGTGGATCCCTGGGGCGAGGTGCTCGCGCAGGCCGGCGCGGACGAGGAGGTCCTCACGGTGGAGTTGGACCCGGCGAAGGTGGCGCGGACCCGGGAACAGTTCCCGGCGCTCAAGGACCGGGTGCTGGGTCTGGAACCGCCGCGACGGTAGCGGAGGTTCGGGCGGGCGGCAGGGCGCGGCGGCACCGAGCTGCGCGGACGTCCCGCCGCGCCTCCTACACTCCCGCGCATGACATCGCCAGGTACCCCCGTCGTCCGCCGCGTCCGGATCCCGTCGGACGGCGCCCACTTCGCCTCGGCCTTCGCGCTCCCGGTCGCCGGGCTGCCCCGCCGGACGGCCGAGGAGTGGGCCCGCTCGACCTTCGAGGACACCCCGGCGCTGCTGCGCGAACTGCTCCGGGCCGGCTGGACGCTCGTGCTGGGCCTGCGCCTGGGACCGCGGTCCTCGGCGCGGCACGTGATGGGCTGGCGCACCGTGGAATCCGGGCGCGGCCGGATCGCCGTGGAGGCCCGCGCTCCGTCGCTGACCGCGCGCAACGTCGTGACCGTCGACGGGACGCGGCTGGTGTGGGCGACGTACGTCGACTTCGAGCGCGGGTCCGGCCGGGCGCTGTGGTCCCTGGCCGCACCGGTGCACCACCTGGTCGTGCCCCTGCTCCTCGGCCGTGCCGCCCGCCGCGCGGTGTGAGGCGCCGCGGGCCGCCGGTCCTCAGTCGTCCTCCCGCTCCTTCTCCGCCAGGTGGATCACGCACACCGTGAGGGCGATCAGCAGCGCCGGGTCCGCGTCGTCGCGTACGACGTCCACGCCGTAGGTGTCCCGTAGGGTCAGCCACCGCCGGGAGACGACGGCCAGGAGTTCGCCGTCGTACTCGATGGCGAACTCCCGGTCGAGGATCTTGCCGCTGACGTCCAGCTCGGTGCCGTCGGCCAGGGTGACGCGGTAGTGGTTGCGCAGCAGGGAGAGGCGTTTCCGCTTGAGGCGTGCCAGGGGCTCGCCGTCCCGCTCGATCACCATGGTGTCGCGCAGGGCGAACATCTTCTGGTGGATGTCGATGAGGACGCGCCCCTGGGCGTCCTTCAGCTCCCAGGTGTCCCGCAGCCGCAGCGCCTTGCCGTCGACGAGGAAGACCTTGTTGCCGTTGTCGTCCTCGATCCAGTAGTCGTCACCGATACCGAGGAGCCGGTCGTACACGAGGAATCTCATGCTCTCAACGCTTCCCCGCCGGGCGCCGCGGAACGCGGCCGGTAGGCCGACAGGCTGAGTGCCGGGCCGGGCCGGCTCAGGAGCCGTAGCCGTTCTGGTAGCCGTCCTCCGTGTGGTGGTGGGGCCGTTCCTCGACGACCGGTGTCGTCGGCGGCATCACGACGCGGCGCCGCCGGGCGATGCTGCTGAAGGTCGCGACGCCGATCAGACCGACGACCATGAAGATCACACCGACCAGGTCGAGGTTGACGCCCTGCATGTCCCAGTCGGTCGCGAACGTGAGGATGGCTCCCACGGCGATGAGGATGATGCACCCGCCGAGGCCCATGAGTGTTGCCTCCCTGTCAGATCCGGTCGGTTCCGGCTTTCCGGCCGATCCGGTTCCGTGCGGGTACCCCGGGCCTCAACCCTCATGCCGTGGGGCGGTGTTCCGCGGTCCGGTCTACGGCTGGAGGAACGCCACCAGCGCGTTGGTCAGCAGGTGCGGGTCGTCGGCGCCGCACAACTCCCGGGCGCTGTGCATCGAGAGGATGGCCACGCCGATGTCGACGGTGCTGATGCCGTGCCGGGCCGCGGTGATGGGGCCGATGGTCGTGCCGCACGGCATGGAGTTGTTGGAGACGAAGGTCTGGAAGGGGATGTCCGCCTTCTCGCAGGCGGCGGCGAACACCGCGCGTCCCGAACCGTCGGTGGCGTAGCGGTTGTTGACGTTGACCTTGAGGATCGGGCCGCCGTTGACGCGCGGGTGGTGCGTCGGGTCGTGGCGCTCGGCGTAGTTGGGGTGGACGGCGTGGCCCGTGTCGGAGGACAGACAGACCGTGCCGGCGAAGGCGCGTGCCCGGTCCTCGTAGGAACCGCCGCGCGTGAACACCGAGCGCTCCAGCACGCTGCCGAGCAGCGGTCCGTCGGCGCCCGTGTCCGACTGGGAGCCGGTCTCCTCGTGGTCGAAGGCGGCGAGGACGGGGATGTACGGCAGGTCGGCACCGGAGGTCGCGACCGCGGCCAGGGCGGCCGTCGCGGCGTGCACGGACAGGAGGTTGTCCATCCGCGGGCCCGCCAGCAGCTCCTTGTCGCGGCCCAGGTACGCCGGGGGCTCCACGGGGTGCGTCATCAGGTCCCAGCCGGTGACCTCGCCGCGGGGAACGCCGGCTTCCTCCTCCAGGAAGGCGATCAGGTCGCCGTCGCGCACGGTGTCGCCCAGGCCCCAGACGGGCTGGAGGTGGCGCTGCTTGTCGAGCTTGAGGCCGTCCGCGGAGACGTTGCGGTCCATGTGGATGGCGAGTTGCGGGACGCGCAGCAGCGGACGGTGGACGTCGACCAGGCGCGTCGAGCCGTCGCGCAGCGAGAGACGGCCGGCCAGGCCCAGGTCGCGGTCGAGCCAGGAGTTCATCAGCGGGCCGCCGTAGATCTCCACGGCGACCTGGCGCCAGCCGTGCGCCCCGGTGTCCGGGCGGGGCTTGACGCGCAGGTTGGGGGAGTCGGTGTGGGCGCCGATGATACGGAAGGGGGTGTGGGCGGCGGCGCCCTCCGGGACGTACCAGGCGACGATCGCACCGCCGCGCAGCACGTACTTGCCGCCGCTCGTCGCCTCCCAGGCGTCGGTCTCCGCGACCTGGCGGAAGCCGGCCTTCTCCAGCCGCTCGGCGGCGGTCGCCACGGCGTGGTACGGCGTCGGGCTCGCCGACAGGAAGGTCATCAGGTCGTCGGTGTGGCCGCGGTCGAAGCGGGAGGGTGCGCTCATGGGTTCACCTTAACGACGTACGAGGACCCGCTTCCCGTCTGGCGGGAGCGGGCCCTCGTGCGGGGTGTGCGGAATGGGCCGAGGCGCCGGTCCTGTCCTGGAAGGCGCCGCGGTCCCCGTCCCGGAAGTCCTAGAACGCCGCCTCGTCCAGCTCCATCAGGTCCAGCTCGACGCCCTGGGCGACCTTGCGGGCCAGGGTGACGCCGGGCAGGACGTTCGCGGCGAAGAACTTCGCGGCGGCGATCTTGCCGGTGTAGAAGGCCACGTCCTTGGACGACACAGCCTTGGCGGAGGCGGTCGGCAGCTTCTCGGCGGCGATGGCCGCGCCTTTGAGGAGCAGGTAGCCGACGATCACGTCGCCGGAGGCCTGGAGCAGGCGGGTGGTGTTGAGGCCCACCTTGTAGATGTTCTTGACGTCCTGCTCGGTGGCCGCGAGGTCGGTGAGCATCAGGCCGACGATGGCCTCCAGCTCGACGGCCGCCTTGGCCAGGTGCTCGCGGGCGCCGGACAGCTCCTCGCCGCCGGTGGCGAGCGCCAGGAACTTCTTGATGTCCTCGGCGAGCGAGTTCAGCGCGGCGCCCTGGTTGCGGACGATCTTCCGGAAGAAGAAGTCCTGGCCCTGGATCGCCGTGGTGCCCTCGTAGAGGGTGTCGATCTTGGCGTCGCGGATGTACTGCTCGATCGGGTACTCCTGGAGGAACCCGGAGCCGCCGAAGGTCTGCAGGGACTGCGCGAGCTGCTCGTAGGCCTTCTCCGAGCCGTAGCCCTTGACGATCGGCAGGAGCAGGTCGTTGAGGGCGTGCTCGGTCGAGGCGTCCTCGCCGTTCGCCTCCTTGACCTGGATCTCGTCCTGCACGGAGGCGGTGTACATGACGAGGGCGCGCATGCCCTCCGCGTACGCCTTCTGCGTCATCAGGGAGCGGCGCACGTCCGGGTGGTGCGTGATGGTGACCTTGGGGGCCGACTTGTCCATGAAGTCGGCCAGGTCGGGGCCCTGGACGCGCTCCTTGGCGTACTCCAGGGCGTTGAGGTAGCCCGTGGAGAGGGTCGAGATCGCCTTCGTGCCGACCATCATGCGGGCGAACTCGATGATGCGGAACATCTGGCGGATGCCGTCGTGCTTGTCGCCGATCAGCCAGCCCTTGGCGGGGTGGCGGTCGCCGAAGGTCATCTCGCAGGTGTTGGAGGCCTTCAGGCCCATCTTGTGCTCGACGTTGGTGGCGTAGACGCCGTTGCGCTCGCCCAGCTCGCCGGTCTCGAAGTCGAACTCGTACTTCGGGACGAGGAAGAGGGACAGGCCCTTGGTGCCGGGTCCCGCGCCCTCGGGGCGGGCGAGGACGTAGTGGAGGATGTTCTCCGACATGTCGTGCTCGCCGGACGTGATGAAGCGCTTCACGCCCTCGATGTGCCAGGAGCCGTCGGCCTGCTCGACGGCCTTGGTGCGGCCGGCGCCGACGTCCGAACCGGCGTCCGGCTCGGTGAGCACCATGGTGGAGCCCCACTGCTTCTCGACGGCGATCGAGGCGATGTGCTTCTGGACCTCGTTGCCCTCCTCGAAGAGGATGCCGGCGAACGCCGGGCCCGAGGAGTACATCCACACGGCCGGGTTGGCGCCGAGGATCAGCTCCGCGTACGCCCAGATCAGGGAGCGCGGGGAGGTGGTGCCGCCGATCTCCTCGGGCAGGCCGAGGCGCCAGTACTCGGAGTCCATGAAGGCCTGGTAGCTCTTCTTGAAGGACGCCGGGACCGGCGCGGTGTTGGTCTCGGGGTCGAAGACCGGCGGGTTGCGGTCGGCGTCGGCGAAGGACTCGGCCAGCTCGTTCTCGGAGAGGCGGGTCAGCTCCTCCAGCACGCTCTTGGCGGTGTCCGTGTCCATCTCAGCGAACGGGCCCGTGCCGTACACCTTGTCACGGCCGAGCACCTCGAAGAGGTTGAACTCGATGTCCCGGAGATTCGGCTTGTAGTGCCCCATGGCGACGGCTCCGTTGAGAGATCGGCGAGGCACTCGCTCCTCGCATCCGTACACGTACCAACTAGTAGCTACGATGATGCTACCCGTCGGTAATAAGAAGCAACCCCGGGCCGCCCATCTGTGACTCGTTACTCGTTACTCTGTGCTGCATGTACGGCTACGACCAGACCGCGGGCCAACAGCAGCAGCAGTACGCCCCGCCCCCGCAGCAGCCGATGGGCGGCGGGTACGGGCAGCAGCCGCCGCTGTACCCCGAGCCGTCCCCGCCCTCCCTCGCGGACGCGGTGCGCGCCTTCACCACCGGCCAGATGTCCGCCGAGGACTTCCAGCAGGTCTTCGCGACCTCGAAGGTCTACTGCCCGCGCGGCGACAACCCCGGCTTCCTCGCGCTGCACAACACCCAGCAGCCGGTGATCCCGATGTTCACCGGACTGAAGGAACTGCGCAGGTACGCGGGCAAGGAGTCGAAGTACTTCGTGATCACCGGCGCGGAGGTGATCGACCTGCTGCCGACCGGCTACGGCTTCGTCCTGGACATGGAGGGCGAGCACCGGATGGTGTTCGACGCCAAGGCCGTCGAACAGATGGTCGATTTCGCGATGCGCCGCATGTACGGCTAGGTGTATGAGGGCTGGACGTTCGTGACGCCTTCCCGCAACCGGGATGCCGGTGGCTGACCGCCCGCGCCTGAGTGTGGTCGGTGGTAGTTGTAGTGGGTGTTCCAGACCGCGATCGCTGCTGAACGCGCGTCCTCGCTGGTGAAGTCGCGGGCGTAGAGCAGCTCTTCGGCCAGGATTCGCTGGTAGCGCTCCACCTTCCCGTTGTGGCGAGGCGTGTAGGGCTTTGTCTTTTGATGCCGGGACCGATCGCCAACGATCCGGGCGAAGTCGCCGGAGCGGTAGCACGCACCGTTGTCGGTGACGACGCGGTGGATGTGGGTGATGCCGTGGGCAGCGAACCAAACCTTGGCGCGGGTCAGGAACGCTGCCGCAGTCGCTCCCTTCTCGTCGAGTAGTGGCTCCGTATAGGAGAGCCGGGAGAAGCCGTCGATGGCCGAGTGCAGGTAGGTGTATCCGCGCCGTGCGCCGGCTGACTTGGCGCGGTCGGCGGCCTTTGCTTGGTCGCTGTCACGACCATGGACGCGCCATCCGCCGCCGTCGGGGATCCTGCCGACTTTCTTCACGTCCAGGTGCACCATGTGCCCGGGCCAGCGGGCGGTGATCTTGCCCGGCTTGCGGTTGTTGTCGCCGCGGGGGTCGATGAACCGGCGTCGGCCGAGGCCGAGCCTGCTCAGGTGCCGGGTGACTGTCCGGCGGTTGATCCTGACCCCGAGGTCGGCGAGCTCGTCGGTGATGCGCTGGGCGGACCATTTGTGTTCGCGCCGCCAGGTCTCGATGTGTTCGATGACCCACGCGGGCGTGGCGTGCGGACTCCGATGGGGAGTCGATGGGCGGTCGTGAAGGCCAGCATCGCCGTGGTGCCGCCATCGGTTGACCCACTTCGATGCGCAGGCGCGGGAGATTCCCATCTCTGCTGCGACGTGGGCGATGGGGCGGGTCTTGCAGCGTTCGATAAGCCGGCGGCGTCCTTCGATGGACAGGGGTGCGTTGCGGTGGGTCATGCTGTGACCACGGCTGGCTGCGGCGTTCGGAATGAGGCGCTGATCCACGCGAGCGTCAGCGCGAGGGCCGCGGCGAACGGGATCCAGAGCGCCCCGGGTCCGTCGACGATGATCCCGCCGACACCGGCGGCGGCCGCGGTGCCGAGGTAGAGGCCGGAGATGTTGAGCGAGATGGCTGTCATGGGCGCGGCGGGTGCGGCTTCGATGGTGCTGGCCTGCAGGGGTGGGTTGAGGGCCCAAGCGAAGACAGACCAGGTGGCGATGCTGAGCAGCAGCAGCGGGAAGGGCGCGCTCAGTGCGAGCAGACTGCCCACGAGAGCGAGGGCCAGGGCGTGTCCGCCGACGACGATGAGCCGGCTGCGTCGCCCGCCGTACTGGTCTGCAAGCCGGCCACCCAGGAAGGCTGAGGGGACGCCGATGATGCCGACCAGCAGAAGCACCCAGGGCAGTGCCTGCGTGTTGCTCTGGCTGCGTTCCAGGAGGGCGGAGAGGTAGCTGTAGAACATCAGACCGCCCGCCCCGCAGAGGGTCACGGCAAGGACGAGCCGCAGCACGCGCACGTTGCGTAGTGGGCTGAGTCGCTCGACCAGACCCGCTGCCGGGGCTCCCTCAAGCTGGGGCAGCCCCGCTGCGAGGACGATCATGGCGGCGAGCGCTACGACCGCGATCAGCACGAATGTCGACCGCCACCCGAATAGCCCGCCAATCCATGCCCCGACAGGCACTCCGGTGAACAGTGCCACGGTCAGACCCGCGGTGACGACTGAGAGATAGCGACCCTGCCGATCGGACGGAGCGCCCTGCGCCGCGACCGCGAACGCGGTGGACGACACCACCGCAGCGGCAAGACCGGCCACTGCCCTGAGCGCGATCAAGCTACTGAATGTTGGCGCGATGGCGGCGGCGAGGTTGGCGAACATGAATACCGCCAAGGCGGTCAGGATGACCCGCCGTCGTGGATAGGGGTCCAAGACGACTGCCATCACCGGCGCACCGAGCGCGAACGTGAGGGCGAACACGGTGATCAGTTGGCCAGTTGCGCCCGTGGTGATCTGTAGGTCGGCGGCCAATTCGGGTAGGAGGCCGGCGATCACGAACTCATCGGTGCCCAACGCGAGCGTGGCGACGAAGAGGCCGATCAGCCAGCCAGGGAGTCGGTGTTGTCTCATGGACCCACCTTATTCGATGTTCGCCGAACATCGAATAAGGTGGGTCCAGTGCGATACTGAACTCGTGGCGAAAGATGCACATCACCCTGAGCTGGACGAAGTGGCGCTGACCATCGTCCTTGCCGCGCTGTCCGACCCCCTGCGGCTGGGTCTGGTGCGACTACTGTCCGACGGTGTCGAGCGACAGTGGGGTGAGTTGGATGCGCCCGTCGCGAACTCCACTCTCAGCCATCACCTGAAGGTGCTCCGGTCCTCGGGAGTCACGCGGACTCGTGAGGAAGGCACCCGCTGCTACGTACATCTCCGGGCCGACGAACTTGAAGAGCGGTTCCCTGGCCTCCTTGAGAGTTTGCTGGCCACCTCAGGGCACGGAGCAACGAAGGTCGGAGTCAAGCCGCCGCGACAGACTGCCTGATGCTCGTAGCTCGGAGGCAGGTGGGAGCCACCGCTTCACCGTCAATAACCACCTGCCCCGCAACAGCTAGGCGTCGTCTGCGGTCGTGAGTGCGAGCCCGGAGGGAATGCCCTCCGGGCTTTCGTGGTTCGGGGTGACAAGAAGTTCAATGCTCAACTAAAGTGGGGCGCACGCCGCCCGAGGAGGTCGACATGCCTGCCGTGACCGTCGAGAACCCGTTGACGCTGCCCCGTGTATCCGCGCCCGCCGACGCCGTCGCGCGTCCGGTGCTCACCGTCACGACCGCGCCCGGCGGTTTCGAGGGCGAGGGCTTCCCGGTGCGCCGCGCGTTCGCCGGGATCAACTACCGCCATCTCGACCCGTTCATCATGATGGACCAGATGGGTGAGGTGGAGTACGCGCCCGGAGAGCCCAAGGGCACCCCCTGGCACCCGCACCGCGGCTTCGAGACCGTCACCTACATCATCGACGGGATCTTCGACCACCAGGACTCCAACGGCGGCGGCGGGACCATCACCAACGGCGACACCCAGTGGATGACGGCGGGCTCCGGGCTGCTGCACATCGAGGCGCCGCCGGAGCAGCTGGTCATGTCCGGCGGTCTCTTCCACGGGCTGCAGCTGTGGGTGAACCTGCCGGCCAAGGACAAGATGATGGCCCCCAGGTACCAGGACATCCGCAGCGGCAGCGTCCAGCTGCTCACCTCCCCGGACGGCGGCGCGCTGATGCGCGTCATCGCCGGCGAGCTGGACGGGCACGAGGGCCCCGGCATCACGCACACGCCGATCACGATGGTCCACGCGACGCTGGCGCCCGGCGCCGAGGTCACGCTGCCCTGGCGGGAGGAGTTCAACGGCCTCGCGTACGTCATGGCCGGGCGCGGGTCGGTGGGCGCGGAGCGGCGTCCGGTCCACCTCGGGCAGACCGCCGTCTTCGGCGCGGGCGGCTCGCTGACCGTCCGCGCGGACGAGAAGCAGGACTCGCACACCCCGGACCTGGAGGTCGTGCTGCTCGGCGGGCGGCCGATCCGGGAGCCGATGGCCCACTACGGCCCGTTCGTGATGAACACCAAGGACGAGCTGATGCAGGCCTTCGAGGACTTCCAGAAGGGGCGCCTCGGGACCGTCCCGGCGGTGCACGGGATGTCCGACGCGGGCCCCGGCGCCTGACCGGGCGTCACCCGGGCGGGCCGTCCGCGCAGGACAGCCCGCCCGGCCCGTGATCGGGTGGGCACGTGCAGCTGCTCCCCGGTCCGGTGCGCCGGTTCGCCGCCTGGTGCGCCGTCATCCTGCTCGCCAGCGGTGTCGCCTACGTCGCGATCCGGCTCTGCGTCGAGTTGCGCACCGCGGTGACTCCGGCGCTGCTCGCACTGCTCGGCACCGCCCTGCTCAGACCGCTGCACCGGCGGCTGGTGAAGGCCCACGTGCAGCGGTCGCTGGCCGCCGGGCTGACCTGCGCCGCCGTGCTGGCCGTGGTCGGCGGGGCCGTGTACATCGTCGTCTCCGCGCTCGTCGAGACCGGCGACCAGATCGTCGCCTCGCTCCGCGACGCGGCGAAGGGCGTCGCCGAGCACTTCGGCGCGGCCGGGACCTCGCTGGACGACGTCGCCTCCAACGCGCGTGAGCTGCTCGGCAAGTTCGGCGGTACGGCCGCGTCGGGCGTGGTCAGCGGGATCAGCGTCGCCGGCGAGATGCTGGCCATGGCCGTCCTCGCGCTGCTGCTCGTCTTCTTCTTCCTGCGCGACTCCGACCGGGCCGTCGGCACGGTGCGGGCCGTCGCCCCGCCCGGCGGCGCCGACATGGTCGAGGCCATGGCCCGGCGGGCGTTCGGGGCCGTCGAGGGCTTCATGCGGGGCACCACCCTGATCGCCCTCATCGACGCGGTCTGCATCACGGTCGGACTGCTCGTCCTGCGCGTCCCCGGCGCGGTCGGGCTCGGGGCGCTGGTCTTCGTCGGCGCCTACATCCCCTACCTCGGCGCGTTCATCTCCGGTGCCGTCGCCGTGCTGGTGGCGCTGGCCGACCGGGGGTTCGTCATCGCGCTGTGGGCGCTGGGCGTGGTGCTGGCCGTGCAGGTGCTGGAGGGCCACGTGCTCCAGCCGGCGATCCAGAGCCGCACCGTCCAGATGCACCCGGCCGTCGTACTGCTCGCGCTCACCGCGGGCGCCTCAGTGGCGGGCATCCTGGGGATGCTCCTCGCTGTGCCCCTGACCGCGGCGGCGTTCGGGATCGTGCACGAACTCCAGGGACGCTACGGGGCCTCGGCCGCCTCAGGGCCGGACGCGGGGCCGCAGGCGTCGTCCGGGGCCGCGGACTCGTAGATCTCGTACCAGATGCTCTTGCCCTCGCCGCGCGGGACGACCCCCCACGCGTCCGCGAGCAGCTCGACCAGCATCAGCCCGCGTCCTGAGGACGCCATCTCCCCCGGCCTGCGCTTGTGCGGCAGGTCGTAGCCGTTGTCGGTGACCTCGACCCGGATCCGCCGCTCGCCCGGCTCCCCGACCACTTCGGCGACGAGCAGGGCGTTGGTGTCGGTGTGGACCAGGACGTTCGTCAGCATCTCCGAGAGGAGCAGCACCGCCGCGTCCCGCTGCTCCTCGCCCGGCCAGTCGTGCAGCAGGTCGCGCAGGTGCTGCCGGGCGGTGGCGATCCGCGCCGGCTCGGCCTGGGCGACCGTCAGCATCGTGCGGCGCACCGGCGCCCGGATCGCGGTGGATTCGCCGCAGCCGCAGCCCTCGCCCTGCCGGCACAGCAGCACCAGCGCGATGTCGTCCTCGCGGCGGTCGGACAGCGGGCCGACGGTGTGGTGCGAGGAGGGACCGTGCACGGCCTGGACCAGTGCGTCGGCCAGCTCCTCCAGGCCGCCTGCGTGCTCCTCCAGGATCACCCGCAGGCGGTGCCAGCCGCTCTGCAGATCGTGGCCGCCGGTCTCGACCAGGCCGTCCGTGCACAGCATCAGGGTGTCCCCGGGTTCCAGGGCGAGGCACGTCGTCGGATAGTCGGAGTCCGGGTCGATGCCCAGCGGCAGCCCGCCCGCCGTGGCGAGGATCAGCGCCGTACCGTCCGCCATGCGCACGACCGGGTCCAGATGCCCCGCGCGGGCGCTCTCCACGGTGCCGGTGGCGGGGTCGACCTCGGCGTAGTAGCAGGTCGCGAAGCGCAGGTCGCCGGGGTCGGGCTCGGACGCGGCGAGGCCGTGGAAGAAGTGGGAGGCGCGGGCGAGCACCGCGTCGGGGCGGTGGCCCTCGGAGGCGTAGGCGCGCAGGGCGATGCGCAGCTGGCCCATCAGCCCGGCCGCCCGCACGTCGTGCCCCTGGACGTCGCCGATCACCAGCGCGAAGCGGCCCCCGGGCAGCGGGATCATGTCGTACCAGTCGCCGCCGACCTGGAGGCCGCCACCGGTGGGGACGTAGCGGGCGGCGACGTCCATGCCGGGGATCTCCGGGCCGAGCATGGGCAGCATGGAGCGCTGCAGCCCCTCGGCCAGCTCCCGCTGGTTCTCGGCGGCCCCCGCCCGGGACAGCGCCTGGGCCAGCATCCGTGCCACCGTGGTCAGCACGGAGCGCTCGTCGGGCGTGAAGGCGACCGGGTAGGTGAAGGCCGCCATCCAGGCGCCCATGGTGCGGCCCGACACCGTCAGGGGGAGGAAGGCCCAGGAACGGCGGCCGAAGCGCTCGGCGAGCGGCCAGGTGAGGGGGTAGCGGGACCGGTACTGCCCGGGGGAGGAGAGATAGACGGCCCGGCCGTTGCGCACCACCTCGGCGGCCGGGTAGTCCGTCTCCAGCGGCATGTCGACGAACGGGTTCATGTCGTTCTCCGGCTGCCCGTGGTGGCCGATGACGGTCAGCCGGTCCCCCGACACCCCGAACACCGCGAGGCCGTCCGGGGAGAAGCCCGGCATCGACAGCCCGGCCGCGACCCGCAGCACCTCCTCGGTGGACCGCGCCTCGGCCAGCGCCCGGCCCGCGTCCAGCAGAAAGGCCTCCCGGGAGCGGCGCCACTCGCCGGTGACCGCGCTGCGCCCGGCGGGGGTGCCCGGTCTCGGCTCGGCGACCTCCTGGAGGGTGCCGGTCAGCACGTACGCCTTGCGCACGGGGTCGAAGGAGGGCTTGGAGCGGCTGCGCACGACCCGGACGACATGGCCGCGCTCGTCCATGATCCGGATGCGGACCTCGGCGAGGGTGCCCTCGGCGACGGCGAGCTGGACCACCCCGGTGATCTCGTTCCAGTCCACCGGATGCAGCCGGGCCCGCACCTGCGCCTCGGTGAGGGTCGCCGGTTCGGCGGGCAGGCCGAGCAGGCGGGCGGCCTCTCCGTCCACCGTGACCTCTCCCGTGGCGGTGTCCCAGTGCCACAGTCCGGTCGCGAGGGCGGCAAGGACGTCCCCCACCTCGGGCAGGGGCTCACCAGTACGCATTGCCCCACTTTAAGAAGAGGTGATCGGACACTGCCACCGGTCGCCGAGGCGCCGGACCGGCTCCGGGGGCGACCCCGGGGCGCGTCAATGGGGAAGAAGGCAGGCATGGCTGCCCGGTACGCTGGGGTTGTTTCACGTGAAACGCGAAACACCATCCCCGATCCGCGAAGGCTGGATGAACGACGATGCATCGGTACAGGTCCCACACCTGCGGCGAGCTCCGCTCCTCTGACGTCGGCACCGACGTCCGACTGAGTGGCTGGCTGCACAATCGGCGCGACCTGGGCGGCATCCTCTTCATCGATCTGCGCGATCACTACGGCATCACGCAGCTCGTCGCCCGTCCGGGCACGGAGGCCTACGAGGCGCTGGACAAGCTGACCAAGGAATCGACCGTCCGGGTCGACGGCAAGGTCGTCTCCCGCGGCGCCGACAACATCAACCCCGACCTGCCCACCGGCGAGGTCGAGGTCGAGGTGGGCGAGGTCGAGCTGCTCGGCGCCGCCCAGCCGCTGCCCTTCACCATCAACACCGAGGACGGGGTCAACGAGGAGCGGCGCCTGGAGTACCGCTTCCTGGACCTGCGCCGCGAGCGCATGCACCGCAACATCATGCTGCGCACGTCGGTCATCTCCTCGATCCGCAGCAAGATGGTGGCCCTCGGCTTCAACGAGATGGCGACGCCCATCCTCACCGCCACCTCCCCCGAGGGCGCCCGCGACTTCGTGGTGCCCTCCCGTCTGCACGCGGGCCGCTTCTACGCCCTCCCGCAGGCGCCGCAGCAGTTCAAGCAGCTGCTGATGATCTCGGGCTTCGACCGGTACTTCCAGATCGCGCCCTGCTTCCGCGACGAGGACGCCCGCGCCGACCGCTCGCCGGGGGAGTTCTACCAGCTCGACGTCGAGATGAGCTTCGTCGAGCAGGAGGACGTCTTCCGGCCCATCGAGCAGCTCATGACGGAGCTGTTCGAGGAGTTCGGCAACGGTCGACACGTGACCTCGCCGTTCCCGAGGATCCCGTTCCGCGAGGCGATGCTGAAGTACGGCTCCGACAAGCCGGACCTGCGCGCCCAGCTGGAGCTGGTCGACATCACCGACGTCTTCGAGGGCTCGGAGTTCAAGGCCTTCGCCGGCAAGCACGTGCGCGCGCTGCCCGTCCCGGACGTCTCGGCGCAGCCCCGCAAGTTCTTCGACCAGCTCGGCGACTACGCGGTCTCGCAGGGCGCCAAGGGCCTGGCCTGGGTCCGCGTCGGCGAGGACGGCAAGCTGTCCGGCCCGATCGCGAAGTTCCTCACCGAGGCCAACGTCGCGGAGCTGACCAAGCGGCTCTCCCTGGCCCCCGGCCACGCGGTGTTCTTCGGCGCGGGCGAGTTCGACGAGGTCTCGAAGATCATGGGCGCGGTCCGCGTCGAGGCCGCCCGCCGTGCCGGGCACTTCGAGGAGAACGTCTTCCGCTTCTGCTGGATCGTCGACTTCCCGATGTACGAGAAGGACGAGGAGACGGGGAAGATCGACTTCTCCCACAACCCCTTCTCGATGCCGCAGGGCGGCATGGACGCCCTGGAGAACCAGGACCCGCTGGACATCCTGGCCTGGCAGTACGACATCGTCTGCAACGGCGTCGAGCTGTCCTCCGGCGCCATCCGGAACCACGAGCCGGAGATCATGCTCAAGGCCTTCGAGATCGCGGGCTACGACGCGGAGACCGTCGAGCGCGAGTTCGCCGGCATGCTGCGCGCCTTCCGCTTCGGCGCCCCGCCGCACGGCGGCATCGCCCCCGGCGTCGACCGCATCGTCATGCTGCTGGCCGACGAGCCCAACATCCGCGAGACGATCGCCTTTCCGCTCAACGGCAACGCCCAGGACCTGATGATGGGCGCCCCGACCGAGCTGGAGGAGACCCGGCTGAGGGAACTGCACCTTTCGGTGCGCAAGCCGCAGCCGAAGTAGCCGGCGCGGAGGAGGGGCCCGGCATCGTGATCGATGCCGGGCCCCTCGCCCGTTCCGCCGCGTGTCCCGGGGCGGTCTAGCGCGCCACGAACTGGGTGAGGATCGCCTGGACCTCGTAGATGTCGACGCCCTTGGTGAAGGTCTTCTGGATCGGGGCCGCGCTGCCGGAGAGCCAGATCTTCAGTTCGGCGTCGAGGTCGAAGTGGCCGGCCGTCTCGACCGCGAAGTGCGTGATGCTGCGGTACGGGATCGAGTGGTACTCGGTCTTCTTGCCGGTGATGCCCTGCTTGTCGACCAGGATCAGACGCCGGTCGGTGAACAGGATGGTGTCGCGGATCAGCAGGTAGGCGGCGTGGACCTGCTCGCCGTGGCCGAGCAGACGCGCGTACTCCTGTTGGGCCTGGCCCGGGTCGATGCTGTGCGCGTTGCCGAAGAGTGCCATGGATGTCCCCCCACGTGAGCCGGTGCTTCGTTCGATCTTCGCAAACGCGGGGGCCCGGGAGAAGCTTCCGCCTCTCCCGGGCCCCTGCCGTAGCGAGCGCGTTACGCCGTCGGCTTCTCCTCGAGACGCGGGAAGAGCACCGCGCCCTTGGTGACCGTGGCGCCGGCGGGCAGCCGGCCCCAGTCCGCCGCGTCCTGGACCGGCTGGTCCGCGAGGGCGCCCAGGGAGGGCTCGGCGCCGAGGGAGTCCCAGAGCTTCTGGGAGGTGTCCGGCATGATCGGGTTGAGGAGGACCGCCACGGCGCGCAGGGACTCGGCGGCCGTGTAGAGGATCGTCGCCAGACGGGCCCTGCCCTCCGGAGAGTCGTCCTTCGCGACCTTCCAGGGCTCCTGCTCGGTGATGTAGCCGTTGACCTGCTTGACGAAGTCGAAGACCGCCAGGATGCCGCCCTGGAAGTCCAGCTCCTCGCCGATCTTCCGGTCCGCCTCCGTGACCGCCCCGGTCAGGCCGTCGTGGATCGCCTGTTCCGCGTCCCCGTCGGCCGTCGCGGCCGGCAGCTCGCCGCCGAAGTACTTGTTGACCATGGCCGCCACGCGGGAGGCGAGGTTGCCGTAGTCGTTGGCCAGCTCACTGGTGTAGCGGGCGGAGAAGTCCTCCCAGGAGAACGAGCCGTCCTGGCCGAACGCGATCGCGCGCAGGAAGTACCAGCGGTACGCGTCCACGCCGAAGTGCGTGGTGAGGTCCTGCGGCTTGATGCCGGTCAGGTTGGACTTCGACATCTTCTCGCCGCCGACCATCAGCCAGCCGTTCGCGGCGACCTTCCCCGGCAGGGGCAGGCCCTGCGCCATCAGCATGGCCGGCCAGATGATCGCGTGGAAGCGGAGGATGTCCTTGCCGACCAGGTGGACGTCGGCGGGGAACGTCGACTCGAACTTCTCCGGGTTCTCGTTGTAGCCGACCGCCGTGGCGTAGTTCAGCAGGGCGTCGACCCACACGTAGATGACGTGCTTGTCGTCCCAGGGGACCGGCACGCCCCAGTCGAAGGTCGAGCGGGAGATGGAGAGGTCCTGCAGGCCCTGGCGGACGAAGTTCACGACCTCGTTGCGCGCGGACTCCGGCTGGATGAAGCCCGGGTTGGCCTCGTAGTGCGCGAGCAGCTTCTCGCTGTACTCGCTCAGCTTGAAGAAGTAGTTCTCCTCGCTGAGGATCTCCACCGGCTTCTTGTGGATCGGGCACAGCTTCTGGCCCGCGTACTCGCCCTCGCCGTCGAGCAGCTCGCCGGGGAGCTTGTACTCCTCGCAGCCCACGCAGTACGGGCCCTCGTAGCCGCCCTTGTAGATCTCGCCCTTGTCGTACAGGTCCTGCACGAACTCCTGGACGCGGTCGGTGTGCCGCTTCTGCGTGGTGCGGATGAAGTCGTCGTTCGCGATCTCCAGGTGCTCCCACAGGGGCTTCCAGGACTCCGTGACGAGCCTGTCGGCCCAGGCCTGCGGGGTGACCCCGTTCGCCTCGGCCGTACGCATGATCTTCTGACCGTGCTCGTCCGTGCCGGTGAGGTACCACACCTTCTCACCGCGCTGGCGGTGCCAGCGGGTGAGCACGTCGCCTGCGACGGTCGTATAGGCGTGGCCCAGGTGAGGAGCGTCGTTGACGTAGTAGATGGGGGTCGAGACGTAGTACGCCTTCGCCCCCTGCTTCTCGTTTCCAGTGGCCGCCATGGTCGAAATCCTACTGGGCCCGCGGAGATCGGCTCACACGCGTTTCGGGGGGTGGACGAGGGGGTTCCCCTCGTCCACCCCCCCCGAAAGGGCCGTGCGTGCGGCCGGCGGGTCCGGTTACGGGCGCCAGGTGGCCAGTACGCCCTCGTACAGCTCCTTGTCGGTGAGCTCCTTCGGGCTCTCGCCGGCCAGGAAGTGGGAGGCGTTGCCCGTCTTGAGCTTGCGGAGGTAGTCGAAGGCCTTGTTCTCCGGGTCGCCGAAGGCGACGAAGGAGAAGTGGACGTCCGGGTGGTTCGCCGCCGCGTCGGTGAGGGACTGGGTGGCGGGGGTCTTGGCGTCGGGGGCGCCGTCGGTCTGGAAGACCACCAGGGCGGGGGTGCCGGGGGGTGCGTGTTCGGTGAGGTGGGCGAGGACGGCCTCGACGGCGGCGTGGTAGCTGGTGCGGCCCATGCGGCCCAGCGCTGCGTGCAGCTCGTCGATCTTGTTCTCGTGGTCGGTGAGGGTGAGGTCGCCGGTGCCGTCCACTTCCGTGGAGAAGAACGTGACGTGGACCGTGGCCTCGGGGTCCAGGTGGGCGGCGAGGGCGAGGGTCTGCTCGGCGAGGGCCTGGGCGGAGCCGTCCTTGTAGTACGGGCGCATGGAGGCGGAGCGGTCGAGGACGAGGTGGACCTTGGCGCGGGTGCCGGTGAGGTCGTGCTTCTTGAGGGCGGTGGCGGCGGCCTTGTAGGCGGTGGTGAGGGTGGGGGCCTTGGCGCGGAGCCTTGCGGGGGTTGTGGCCGGCTTCGACGCCTCGGCTTCGCCTTCGGCGTCCGTGTTCCCACGGGGTGCCTCCGGCTGGGTGGGGGCGGGGGTCGCCTCGGCTTCGCCCTCGGCGTCCGTGTTCCCACCCGCACCGCCCGTGCCGGTTTCGTTGTCGGGTGCGGGTGGCCCCTGTGGGGCGTCCTCGCCGTCGGCGGCTGCGGGTTCGGGGGTGGCCTTCGGCTCCGCCTCGGGCTCAGCCTCGGTCTCCGACTCCGGCTTCGCCTCGGCCTTGGGCGCCGGCTTCGGTACCACCTTCGCCTCTGGCTTCGGCTTCGGCTCCGAGTCCGGCTTGGCCTGCGGCTCTGCCTTCGCCTCAGCCTTGGCCTTCGGCTCCGACTCCGACTCCGGCTTGGCCTTCGCCTCTGCCTTCGCCTCGGGCTCAGCCTTGGCCGTCGGCTCCGACTCCGGCTCCGAGTCCGGCTTCGCCTTCGGCTCTGCCTTCGCCTCGGGCTCCGGCTCCGACTTGGTCTCGGGCTTGGGCTTCGTCTGGGGTTCGGGTTCTGCCTTCGGCTTTGGCTCTGCCGTCGGGTTTGAGGGGGCTTCCGTTGGCTTGGGGACCGTGATGTTGGTGAAGGCGGCCTTGACGAGGTCGTGCTCGTCGGGGGTGGGTTCCGAGCGGGGCTCGGGGATCTGGGAGGACTCCGGCCGGGCAGCGGGCTCGGCCGGTTCCGTGGGTGCGGCGGGCTGGGACGGGAGCTTCGGCTCCGGCGCGGTGACCGGCGGTGCCGTCTCCTGCGCCGCACCCTCCGCCTGAGCGGCCCGTTCCTTGCGTGACCGGCCGAACGCGTTCCGCAGGAGAGTGAGAATGCCCATGTGCGCAACCCTTCGGGTGAGTTGATGCCGTCAATCCCTGGCCAGGACGGACACGTAAGGTTAGCGGTCCCGGCTTGTGATCTTGTGCAGGGTCTGACATGCGGGCGGTGACGCGTCAAGGCCGGATCGAGACGTCGTCCTGAGACCCCCGCGGATTCCGTGGGTTCACTGCCCGTTCACCGCGACGCCCGGTCCCCGCACGTATGTGCGCCTACGGTCGCGCTGACACCAAGGGCATACAGGGATTCTCAAGGGGAGAACACAGTGCGCAAGCTCCTGCCGTTGATCGGAACGCCGTCCGGTTCGCACCCCGGTGGCCGGTCCGCGATGACCTGCCGTTTCCGGTGCGGTGACGCCTGCTTCCACGAGGTGCCGAACACCAGCACCAACGAGTACGTCGGGGACGTCATCGCCGGTGCGCTCAGCCGCCGTTCCATGATGCGGGCCGCCGCCGTCGTGACCGTCGCCGCGGCGGGCGCCGGGGCCGTGGGCGTGGCGGGGGCGCCGTCGGCGCAGGCCGCGCCCACGGCCGGAAAGGGGCACGGGAGGCCCTCCAAGGCGTCCGGTGCGCGCGGGCTGCGGTTCGCGCCCGTCGCGCCCAACACCGACGACACCGTGACCGTCCCGGAGGGGTACCGGCAGGACGTCGTCATCCGCTGGGGTGAGCCCATTCTGCGCGGGGCGCCCGCCTTCGACCCGGAGAAACAGAGCGCCGGGGCGCAGGCCGGACAGTTCGGGTACAACAACGACTTCCTCGCGCTGCTGCCGCTGCGGGGCGAGCACGACCGCCAGCTCCTCGTCGCCAACCACGAGTACACCGACGAAGTGCTCATGTTCCGCGGCTACGACCCCGAGAACCCGACCCGCGAGCAGGTCGAGACCGCTTGGGCCGCGCACGGGCTGTCCGTCGTCGCCGTGGCGGAGGAGAGGAGGAGCGGGCGGCTGACGCCGGTGTCGCGGCATCGGCTCAACCGGCGGGTCACCGCCACCACCGAGTTCCGGCTGACCGGCCCGGCCGCCGGATCCGACCTGGTGAAGACCTCCGCCGACCGCACCGGCCGCAAGGTGCTCGGCACCCTCAACAACTGCTCCGGCGGCACCACCCCGTGGGGCACGACGCTGCACGGCGAGGAGAACTTCAACCAGTACTTCGCGGGCGGCGGCCGGGACACCGACAAGCGGTACGGGATCGGGACCGGCGCCACCGAGCGCAAGTGGGAGCGGTTCGACAAGCGGTTCGACGTCGCCCGGGAGCCGAACGAGGTGCACCGGTTCGGGTACGTCGTCGAGCTGGACCCGTACGACCCGGACTCGACGCCGCGCAAGCACACCGCGCTCGGCCGGTTCAAGCACGAGGCCGCGACCGTGCGGCTGACGCCCGACGGGCGGCCGGTCGTCTACACCGGCGACGACGAGCGCTTCGACTACTTCTACAAGTTCGTCGGCAGCAAGCGGATGCGGCACGGCAACTCCCGCTGGGCGCGCGAGCACAACCTCTCGCTGCTCGACGAGGGCACCCTGTACGTCGCCAGGCTCAGCGGCGACTCCCCGGCCGCCGAGATCGACGGGACGGGCACGCTGCCGCACGACGGCGAGTTCGACGGCGGCGGCACGTGGATTCCGCTGGTCACCGCCACGGAGCGCGGTGCCGTCTCGCACGTCGAGGGGATGAGCGCCGAGGAGGTGTGCGTCTTCACGCGGCTGGCCGGGGACAAGGCCGGCGCGACCAAGATGGACCGCCCCGAGGACATCGAGCCGTCGCCGACGACCGGCAAGGTGTACGTCGCCCTCACCAACAACACCAACCGCGGCGTCGGTTCGAACGCCGGCCCCGACGAGGCCAACCCGCGCAACGCCAACAAGCACGGCCACGTCCTGGAGCTGACCGAGCACCGGAACCGGGCCGACGCCACGCGTTTCGGGTGGTCGCTGTTCCTGGTCGCCGGTGATCCCGAGGACCCGGCGACGTACTTCGCGGGTTTCCCGAAGGACCGGGTCAGCCCGGTCTCCTGCCCGGACAACGTCGCCTTCGACGACCACGGCAACCTGTGGATCTCCACCGACGGCAACGCGCTCGGCAGCCACGACGGGCTCTTCGGCGTCGCGACCAAGGGCGACCGGCGCGGTGAACTGAAGCAGTTCCTGACCGTGCCGACCGGCGCGGAGACCTGTGGTCCGCTCGTCCAGGACCGGCGGGTGCTGGTCGCGGTGCAGCACCCGGGCGAGGTCGACGGCGCCTCGGTGGAGAAGCCGGCCAGCACCTGGCCCGACGGGCCGGGGAAGATCGTGCGGCCCGCGGTCGTGGCGGTGTGGCGCGCGGACGGCCGCGACATCGGCGTCTGAGCCGATCCACCCGCCCAAGGGGAGCCACGGGAGTTCCCCGCCCGCGTGTGGAACTCCCGTACGACCTCGATGCGGCCCACGGTGTGCCGGTTGAACTCCGCGTCGGCGTCGAAGCGGGTGACGTGGCCCGAGCCGGAGGCGGGGACGTTCCAGTCGCGGGCGATGCGCACGGCGTAGTCCTCGTCGAGGACCGGGTAGAAGATCGGTTGCTCGGGCGGGCGCGGGGCCGGGCCGTCCGGCCGGAGGCCTCGACGCGTGCCGGCTCCTCGGGGCCGGTGGGACGCCACAGCGTCGTCGTCCTGGTCGGGGTCCCGTTCCCGGCGTTCATGGTCGGCGACGTCAGCCGTCCGGGTCAGAGCCCGCCACGCGGTTTCACGGGCCGGTGCGCGTCGGCCGGGGCGGGGCCGGCTCGGTGACGGGCTTCGCCGGGGACCGGCGGCGCGGCGGGCGCCCGTACCGCCCGGCGAGCCAGGAGGCCAGGGCGACCGTGAGGCCGAGGCCGACCAGGACCCAGGCGGCGGTGCGCAGGGTTTCGGTGAGGGCGTCGTAGACGGCGCCCGCGGCGGGGCCGTCCACCGGGCCGGGGAGTTCCGCGACGGTGAGCCGGCGGCCGACCACGACGGCGAGGGCGAGCAGCGCTCCGCCGAGGGCGGTGCCGATCCCGGCGGCCACGACGGCACGGCGGCGGCAGGCGGCGACGGCGATGCCGGTGACCGCGAAGACGACGGCCGCCAGCGGCAGCCAGAAGGCGGCGACGTCGAGCACGTGGTAGCCCTTCCTGAGCCGGTCCGCCTGGCGGGCCGTGAGCACGGTGACCGCGGTGTGCCGGACCGGGATGCGCCGGGCGAAGGGCACGTGGTCCTCGGCGAGCCGGTCCCGTACGCGTTCGGTGACGGGGGCCAGGTCGACCGTGACCGCGCGTCCGGCCGCCCCGTCGTCGCGCAGGGCGCGCAGTACGGCGGCGTGGACGGTCCGGTTGGCCGCGTCCCAGCCCTCGTGGAAGGCCTCGGTGCGGGTGAACGACCGGGCCGCGTCCCGCACGAAGAGCCGCACGGTGCCGTTCACGGGGCCGGCCGTGACCTCGTCGACGATCCCGGCGAAGCCGGAGCCCAGGGTGTCGGCGGCCGCGTCCCGTACGTCCGGGTCGTCGGCGAGCGGTGCCACGGCCGCGACGTACCGGCCGGTGTCGGCCGGGCCGTGCATGGCCCAGCCGGCCAGCGTGGCGCACGGTGCCAGCAGGCCGGAGAGGACGATCAGGACGGCCGAGAGGGCGCCCCTGAGGCGTGGGAACACCCTCCCAGGGAAACCCTCGCGACGCCCCGGGGCGACCGGCGTGACTGCAGATGGCCGCCCGGGACGAGCCGGTCAGGTGGTGGGGGCGGCCCGGTCCGCCTGTGCGTCCCGGCGGGTGTAGTAGTGGTAGACGAGCGCGGCCGTCACCGCCCCCGCGAACAGCAGGGACGCGAGGATGCAGGTGAACATGGCGACGCCGCTGCCCGAGTACAGGAAGCCCAGTGCGCTGCCGGCGAACGCCCCCCACAGCGCCGCGTGCCCCTCGCGCGGCAGCCGTCGGGCCACCTCACGGACCGCGAAGTAGAGGATGGCGAACGCGAGCACCGACATGAAGCCGATCAGCAGGTTCCAGCCGGTGATGGGGCCGCCGTGGCGGCGCACGGACGCGACCCAGTAGCCGTAGACCAGGGCGGTCACGACGGGCATCGCCCACTTCATCAGCAGGTGGGTCTTCTTGCCGAAGACGTCGGGCGTCGTGCGCCTCGACGTGCCCGGGCCGGTGCCGGCGCGGGCACCGGTGGGTGTTCCGGCTGTGGGTACCGCGTGAGCCATGAGAGCACTCCTCTGCCTCGCCCCGTCTGCCCTGCCCCCGTCTACCAGGGCACACCTGGGCGACTCGGGCGGCAAGTCGGGATGCGGGCCCACCGGGGACGTGCTTCGCTGGGGCCCGTGAGGGGTCGTGTCCGCAGGCCGGTGCGCGCCCGGTGGCGGCCGCTCGGCCGGCTCGTGCAGGCCGCCGGTCAGGGCGACGTCGTGTCCCGGCACGAGCTTCTCAGTGTGCGCGGCCGCAGTGTCGCCTGGCTGTTCCCGCTGATCCTGCTCGTCGGTATCGCCGCGGGCGACATCACCACCGGCGCCTTCGAAATAATCTCCTGGACGGTGCTGGTGCCGGGCATCGCCGCCGCGATCTGCGGGGTGTGGGGGACGGCCGTCTTCGCCGTGCTCGCGATCGGCGTCTACATCATGGCCGACACCGTCTGGCGGCACCGCGACGAGACGGGGCTGCCCGGTCTGGTCCTGGTCGTCCTCGGCGGTGCCATCGCCGTGGTGGCCGCCGCGTTCCGGGTCGGCGGCGAGCGGCGCATGCTGCACATGCGGGACATCGCCGACACCACCCGCCGTACCGTGCTGCGCCCGCTCCCGGTGGGCTTCGGCGGCCTCGACCACGCCGCCGTCTACCTCTCCGCGGACAGCGAGGCACGGGTCGGCGGCGACTTCTACGACATCCAGCCCGGTCCGCACGGCACCCGGGTCCTCGTCGGCGACGTGCAGGGCAAGGGGCTGGGCGCGGTGGAGACGGCCGCCGCGCTGCTCGGCACCTTCCGCGAGGCCGCCTATCACGAGCCGGACCTCGCGACGGTCGCCGAGCGCCTGGAGATCCGCATGGTGCGCCACCGTGAGCACACCGCGGGCCTCGGCCGGTCCGACGGCGACCGGTTCGCCACCGCCGTGCTGATCGGCTTCTCCCCCGGCCTGCCGGACGCCGTGGAGGCCGTCGTCTTCGGCCACGACCCCCCGCTGGCGGTCGGGCCCGGCGGTGTGCGCGCCCTGCCGGTCGTCGGCGGGCTGCCGCTGGGCATGGCCGATCTCTCACCGGGCCGGCCGGGGGCGGCACCGCCGGTGCACCGGCTGCGTCTCGCCGCGGAGGAGACGCTGCTGCTGGTCACCGACGGGGTGACCGAGGCCCGCGATCCCGTCGGCGCCTTCTACCGGCCCGCCGACGACATCGGGCGAGCCGTCGCCGCCGACGCCCGCAACGCGGCGCCCGCGCGGCTGGTGTCCCTCGTACGGGACGGCACGCTGCGCCACTGCCGGGGGCGGGTGGCCGACGACACCACCGTCTTCGCGGTACGGCGCACACCGGGCCGGGAGGAGCCGGCCGACGGGTGAGTGCCCCGCTTCGCAGCCGCAGCGGTTACGGTGCTGCCGTACGTGATCGACAGTGATCCGCGGTAACCGGCAGGGACCGCCGGGGATCCCAGGGCACCGACAGGGGGAGGGGACATGCCCGGAACCGTGCTGCTGCTCGCGGCGGCGCCCGTGGGCCGCGGGTGCCTGGTGGACGCCGCCTCCGTGCTCCCCGTGCTCGCGGCCGTGCCGCCCGCCGTGCTCTCCGGCACGGACACGGCGAACGTCGTCGAACTGGCCGACCCGCTGGAGCCGCAGGCCGTCCTCACCCGGCTGCGGGCCGCGGCGGCGGCCCCCGGACCGCTCACCGTCTACGTCGCCGGGCAGCTCCAGCTGGACCGGCGCCAGCGCCTGCCGCACCTGGCGCTGGCCCGTACGACCCCGGCGAACGTCCGCTACACCGCCCTGCCCTGGCACTGGATCCGCGAGGAGCTGCGGCTGCGGCCGAGCGGCGCGACGACGCTGCTGCTCGATCTGCACGCCGACCACGAGACCTGGCAGTGGCTGCGGGCCAACCCGCTGGACTGCGGGCGCAACAACACCGTGCACGGTCGTATCGCGCCGCCGCCCGCACGGCGGACGGTGGCCGTCCCGTCGTACATGCGGGGCGTCGCGACGATCCTGCGCAGCGGGCACCGGCCGCCGCCGGACGAGCTGCATCAGCAGGCGCTGGCCCGGGCCGCGGCCGACGGCGCGGCGACCGGCGCGGACCTGGTGCTGACGTCCCCGGGGCCGGTGGCGGGCGACCCGCACGCCGTCATCGCCGCCGCCGTGCGCTCCGGGCGGCACGGGGACGCCGACGCGCTCGCCGCCCGGCACGAGCGGGCCGCGGCCCACGCGTACGGACCCGCCTCCGAGGACGCGCTGCACTGGACGGAGGTCCGGGCCGACCTGGCGATGTTCGCGGGGGACCCGGTGCGCAGCTGCCGGGCCTGGCTGACGGTGGCCGAGGCCCGGCTCGGCGCCGGGCAGCCCCCGCAGGCGCCCGCGGTGGAGGCGGCCGTCGACCGGGCCCACCACCAGTGGGGGCGGATCCGCGACGCCGGACCCGCCCGCGAACTGGGCCCGCCGCTCGCGGTGTTGCGCGGCCGTGTACCGGGCCGCCGCGAGGGCGCCCTGGACCACGTCCGACGCGAACTCAGCCGGCTCCAGACCCAGGGCTGAACGCGGTACCCGGCCGACGGGGTGGCGGGTGGGTGTGCGCCGGGCCCGCCGGGAGGCCGGGCCGACGGGCAGCGGGGTGGCGGCCCGCGGTGCCGGTCGAGCCTGCCCCGGGGAGCCGGCCCGGTGGCCGTCGGGCGGCGGGGGCCGTCCTAGCGGGTCACGGCGGCCAGGTCGTCCGGGGCGGTGCCGGACGCCGGGACCGGGGAGGAAGAGTGTGGCGCCGGGTCCACGGGGGCCGCGTTCGCGGCCAGCAGCAGGCAGGCCACGGCGGCGACGGCGGCGGCGAGGGCTCTGGCGTAACGTTCGGCGGTGCGGGTACGTACGGGCACGGTGTCCTCTGCGGGATGAGGGATTGTGTCAAGCACGGTTAAGCGCGCTTAATACGCCGTTTAACCTAGAGCCGTCCGAGCCGAACGGCAAGAGCCTCATGGGGAGTTGGCAGTGGGGGACCGTGACGACCGAAACGCCATCGGACGCCGGGTGCAGCGACTGCGCGCCGAGCGCGGGCTGACCCAGCGCCAGCTCGCGGAACCGGCCTACACACCCGCCTACATCTCCACCCTCGAGGCCGGCCGCGTCCGCCCCTCCGACGAGGCGCTGCGGCACCTCGCCGAGCGGCTCGGCGTCGGTTACGAGGAACTGGCCACCGGACGCCCCGCCCGCCTCGCCACCGACCTGCGGCTCAGGCTCACCGAGGCGCAGCGCACCCTCGCCACCGAGGGCGCCGAACAGGCGGCCGGCCAGTACACCGAGCTGCTCGCCGAGGCCGAGGCGTACGAGCTGGCCGAGGAGCGGGCCGCCGCGCTGCTCGGGCTCGGGGAGTGCGCCGTGGAGACCGGTGAACTCGCTTCCGGTCGCCAGTACTTCGAGCGGGCCGAGCGATGCCTCGCCGACGCCGGCGCCCCGCTGCCCGCCCGCGTCCCCGCCGTCCGCGGACGCGCCCTGTCCCACTACCTCGCCGGTGAACTGCGGTACGCCGTCTACCTGCTGGAGTCCACCCTCGACGAGCTGAACCGCGGCGGGCTGCACGACCCCGACGCGCTGCTGCTGCTCTACGCCAGCGCGATCGGCCCGTACATGGACATGGGCGCCCACGCGCGCGCCGCCCAGGCCGCCGAGCTGGCCCTCTCCCTCGCGCCCAGTGCCGGCGACCCCGCCCTGGTGGCCCGCATGCACCGCTCCGTCGCCCGCACCCTGCTCGCCGAGGGCCGCCTCGCCGACGCCGACGCCTCGCTCGCCAAGGCGGCCGAGCTGTACCGCACGCTGCAGTTGCGCACCGAGCTGGCCAACTGCCACTGGATGCGCGGCTACGTCTGCGCCCAGAACGGCGAACTCCCCCGCGCCGAGGAGGAGATGCGCGAGGCCCTGGGCATGCTGTCGGCCACCCGCGCCGCCCTCTACAGCAGCCAGGTCGCCGTGGAGCTGGCCGACGTACTGCACCGGCGGGGCAAGTCGGAGGAGGCCGCCGAGCTGCTGCACGGCGTCCTCGACGACCTCTCCTCCGAACGCGGCGCCGTGCACTCCGCGGGCGCGCACCGGCTGCTCGGCATCATCGCCGAGGACGCCCGGGACACCGAGGCCGCCGAGGAGCACTACGTCCGTGCGCTGAGCCTGCTGGAGCGGGCCGGTGCGGCCGGTGATCTGGCGGACCTGTGCCGGCTTCTCGGTGATCTGTTGCGTCGCACCGGCCGTGTCGAGGCGGCCCTGGACGCGTATCGCACCGGTCTCGGGCACCGCACGGCGCCCGGTACGACCACGCTGGGGCCGGCACCCGCACAGCCGCCGCTGTAGACCGGTCCGCGTGCCCCGCCCTGTCGTCAGACCTGGACGCGGCACTGGCGCCGGACCTCCGTCAGCCGCTCCGTTCCCACCTCGGCGGCCGTCCGGGTGGCGTCGTCGGCCGGTTCGCCGAGGGTGCCGTTGGTGAGGCTGAGCGCGTCGTCGCCGACGCGGACGGCGACGAGGTCCACGGTGAGCACCTCGTCGGCGCCGCTCACCGTCACCCGCAGGCCCCGGCGGGCGTCGCCCGACTCCGGCGGCGTCAGGGCGGTGACCCGGACCTCGCGGGTGCCGTCGGGTCCGGCGGCCCGCGCCTCGAAGTGCCCGCAGACGTCCGGAAGCGTCCCCAGCCACCCCAGCGTGCTGTCGAGGTCGGCGGCGCGGTACGAGGTGATCCGGTAGTGCAGCTGCGCCCCGCCGTCCGCGTCGTCCAGGGCGGCCGAGGCCCGGGGCGCGGTGACGGCGCCGCCGCCGAAGAGGTCCTCGGTGTAGAGGACGTCGAGGAGGCGCCGGCAGTCGGCCTGCCCGGTGCGTTCCGCGGTGGCCTTGAGCAGTTCGTCCCGCCAGGTCGCGGCGCCCCGCGTCGGCCCCCACGCCTCCCCCAGGTCGGCCGCCGTGATCAGGGCCGCCCGCGCCTGCCCCCGGGTGAGCACCGGCGGCAGGGCGGGTGACGGAAGCGCGGCCGGGGACTGGGCGGTCGGCGGTGCGGTTGCGTCCGCCCGGTCCGCGCCCCGCCCGCCGGCGGTGTCGCAGGCGGTCGCCGTCAGCGCGAGCACCGCCGACAGCGCGGCGCCGAGCAACGGGCGGGCGGCGGGGGCGTGCTGCATCGGTGCCTCCTGGAGGGCCGGTGCGACCGGCGCCGTTCAGGATCGGTCACCCCTCCACGGCACCACCGTCCCCGGCCCCCCACCAGCGTGCGCGGCCGTCCGGGTGAGGGCGCCGGGCCGGACCGGCGGCTACAGCCCCAGCCACACCGTCGTGTCCGGGCCCAGCCGGCCGTCCTCCAGCGGCGCGCTGCTCAGCAGGACCTCGCCGGCCGGCAGGTCGACCGCGGCGCCGGAGAGGTTGGTGACACAGCGCCAGCCGTCCGAGCGGTCGAACCGCAGCACCCCCGCCGGGACGTCGTCCGACCAGGTCAGCGCCTCGCCGTCGAGCAGCTTGCGGCGCAGGCGCAGGGCCGTGCGGTACAGCTCCAGCGTCGAGCCCGCCACCCCGTCCTGGGCCTGGACGGCGTACGCCGCGAAGCCCGGCGGCTGCGGCAGCCACGCCGAGCCCGCCCCGAAGCCGTACGACGGCCCGTCCGTCGTCCACGGCAGCGGTACCCGGCAGCCGTCGCGGCCCTTGCGGACGTGCCCGGTCTGCTCCCAGATCGGGTCCTGGAGGACCTCGGTGGGCAGGTCGGCCACCTCGGGCAGCCCCAGCTCCTCGCCCTGGTAGAGGTACGCCGAACCGGGCAGCGCCAGCATCAGCAGCGTCGCCGCGCGGGCCCGGCGCAGTCCGGCCGCCGCGTCGACGGCGGGCGCGTGGCCGCCGGACAGCAGCCAGGCGTCGGTGTCCGTGTCCGGCGGCAGCACGAGGCGGGTGGCGTGCCGGACGACGTCGTGGTTGGAGAGCACCCAGGTCGCCGAGGCGCCGGCGGCCCGCGCGTCGGCCAGCGAGGCGGTGATGACCTCGCGCAGCTCGGCCGCGTCCCAGCCGGTCTGGAGGTACTCGAAGTTGAAGGCCTGGCCGAGTTCGTCCGGGCGGGCGTACAGCACGCGCCGGGCGCCCGGGACCCAGGCCTCGGCGACCGCCGTGCGGGGCGGGGTGTAGGCGTCGAGGATCTTGCGCCAGTCCCGGTAGACCTCGTGGACGTCGTCGCGGTCGTAGAAGGGGTGGGTGCCCGGCGCGAACCGCGACAGGGCCGCCTCGCCGCTCAGCTCGGGGGCGCCGAGGTCGCGCAGCGGCTCGGACAGGTCCTTGACCAGCGCGTGTGCGACGTCGACGCGGAAGCCGTCGACGCCCCGGTCGCACCAGAACTTGAGCGTGGTGCGGAAGTCGGCGCGGACCTGCTCGTTCTCCCAGTTCAGGTCGGGCTGCTGGGGCGCGAAGAGGTGCAGGTACCACTGTCCGTCGGGCACCCGCCGCCAGGCGCTGCCGCCGAAGACGGACTGCCAGTCGGTGGGCGGCAGTTCCCCGTGCTCACCCCGGCCGTCCCGGAAGACGTAGCGGTCGCGGGCCGCGGACCCCGGGCCCGCCCTCAGCGCCTCCCGGAACCACGCGTGGCGGTGCGAGGTGTGGTTGGGGACCAGGTCGACGACGACCTTCAGGCCCAGCCGGTGGGCCTCGGCGGCCATCGCGTCGAAGTCGTCCAGCGTGCCCAGGCGCGGGTCGACGTCGCGGTAGTCGTCGACGTCGTAGCCGCCGTCGGCGAGTTCGGAGGGGTAGAAGGGGCTCAGCCACAGGGCGTCGACGCCGAGGGCGGCCAGGTGGGTCAGGCGCTGGGTGACGCCGCGCAGGTCTCCGAGACCGTCGCCGTCGGCGTCGGCGAAGCTGCGGGGGTAGACCTGGTAGATGACGGCCTGCCGCCACCAGTTGGGGTCCTTGGACGACAGGTCGGGTGTGCCGGCGGTGCTGCGTGCGCTCACGCGGCCTCCTTCGCGGTACGTGGTTCGCGGTAGTGGGGCGAGACGAACTGATCCGTTACTTCTGTCCAGATCACCCGAAAAGCGAACCCGTGCGCCCGCGACGCGCCGGTGGCTACGCCTCCGTGCGCTCGACGGCTTCGAGGTACAGCTCGACGTAGCGGGTCACGTCCACGTCCAACGCCACGTCGACCAGCGGCTGTTCGCGCAGCCCGTCGTGCAGTTCGGACTCCCCGACGCGCGGGCGGCGGTCGACCAGGGTCTGGCCGCGTGCGGGGCCGGGGGCGAGGGAGACCTCGACGGGCAGCCGCCGCGTGGTCAGGCCCTCCGGGTCGATCACCGCGCAGACCGCGCCCGCGTCGCCGAGCCCGCCGCCGGGGTCGCAGGCGTCGGTGGCCGGTCCGCGGTGGGCGAGCAGTTCACCGGCGAGCCGGGTGCCGGGCTCGGCGCTCGCGCGCAGCCGCCGCACGTCCGGACCCGGCACGATCACCCGCTCGAACACGTCCAGCCCGTACATCGTGATCGGCACCCCGGCCGTGAGCAGGATCGCGGCGGCCTCCGGGTCGTGCCACACGTTGAACTCGGCGACCGGCGTCGCGTTCCCGCCGGCCACCGCGCCGCCCATGAACACGATCCGCTCGATGTTGCCGGTGACCTCCGGGTGGGTGCGCAGCAGGAGCGCGATGTTGGTCAGCGGCGCGGTGGGGATCAGCGTGACCGGACGCGGGGAGGCGAGGATCTCCCGGCGCAGCAGCGTCACCGCGTCCACGTCGGCGGGGGCCCGGGTGGGGGCCGGCAGCCCGAGGTCGCCCATGCCGTCGGCCCCGTGCACGTGCCGCGCGGTGCGCACGCCCTCGATCAACGGCCGCTCGGCGCCCCGGGCGACGGGGACCTCGGGGGCACCGGCCCGCTCCAGCACGGTCAGCGTGTTCCGTACCACCCCCGCCACGTCCGTGTTCCCGGCGACACAGGTGACCGCGCGCAGGTCGAGGCGCGGGTGGCGGACCGCCAGCAGCAGGGCCAGGGCGTCGTCGATGCCGGTGTCGCAGTCGATGATCACCGGGATGGGAAGCTGCTGGTCGGAGGCGGTCGTCACGGCGGGGACTCCTTACGGTGCGGGCGGGGCGCCGGTGACCCTACCCGGGTCCGGTACGGTCCCCGGGGCCCGGGGCGGGCGGGGCCTCAGTGGACGATCACCAGGTCGTGCGAGGCGGTGTTGAGCCGGCGGCCACCGTCCTGCGTGCAGGTCACGACGTCCTCGATACGGACGCCGAAACGGTCCGGGAGGTGGATGCCGGGCTCGATGGAGAAGCACATGCCGGGTTCGAGCGGCTGCTCCTCGCCCTCCACCAGGTAGGGCGGCTCATGGGTGGTGACGCCGACACCGTGGCCGGTGCGGAGCGCACCGTGTCCGGCGTGGCCGGCCTCCTCGAAGACCGCGCGGGCCGCCCGGTCGACCTCCTGGCACGAGACCCCGGGCCGCACCGCCCCGAAGGCCGCCCGCTGCGCCGCCCGTACGGTCTCGTGGACCCGGCGCTCCTCGTCCGTCGGCGCCCCGACGTGGACGGTGCGGGCGGTGTCGAACCCGTAGCCGTCCCGCAGGCCGCCGAAGTCCAGGACGACCATGTCGCCGTCCCCGATGACCCGGTCGCCGGGCCGGTGGTGCGGGTCGGCTCCGTGGGGTCCGGCGCCGACCACCGTGAAGTCGACCCGGCTGCGGCCGTGCCCGCGCAGCAGTCCGGCCAGGTCGGCGGCCAGCTCACGCTCGCTGCGCCCGCCGAAGCGCAGGGTGAGGACCTCCTCGTAGGCGGCGTCCGCCGCCGCTGCCGCGGCCGTCAGCCGGGCCACCTCGTGCTCGTCCTTGACCGCGCGCCGCATGGGCAGGACGAGGGACAGCGGCTGGTAGGTGGCGAGCGGCAGGGACTTCTGGAGGCAGAGCAGGTGCAGGGCCCAGGTCCCGTCGGAGACGGCGTAGCGGCCGTGCGGACGCAGCAGCCCGGCCGCGGCGGCGTAGGCGTCCTGGCCCTCCCACCAGTCGGAGACGCGTACCGTGCCCGCGCCGGGTGCCGCCTCGGCGGTCGGACGGTCGACCGCCGGTACCAGCAGCCGGGGCTGGGAGTTGGCGGTGAGGACGAGGAGGGTGAGGCGTTCGGTGGTGGCGGTGGGCCGGTAGCCGCACAGCCACACCAGGTCGGGGCCGGGGGTGACCAGTACCCCGGCGAGCCCGAGGGCGGCGGCCTCGTACGCGGTGCGCTCCATGCGGGCCGCGTAGACCTCGTCCGTGAAGGCGGCGGGGCTGCCGTCGCCCGGCACGGGCGTCTCGCCGGTCACCGGCACCTCACCCGCCCCGCGCGGGTCGTTCACGGCCGACGGCGGCGCGCGGCGCGTGCGGGCCTTCCGGGACCGGCCATGTCGTCGCCTCCAGGGACCTGGTGGGGCACCTCCGCGCGGACACGCGGGTCCCCTCCAGTGAAGGCCGGAGGGCACCGCCGCGCCCTCCGGTGCACCGCCGGACGGGTGACTCAGACGTGCCCCGGCCCACCGCTGCCGAAGGATCCGCTCGACCCCGGCGACCAGCGGCGCCGCTGCTGGTCGTCGCCGCGGCGGCTGCCCGAGTGGTGCAGCTGGTAGGGCATGAGCCGCGGGCTCCCGTCCTCGTTCAGCGGGATCTCGTCCGGTTCCCGCACCTCCCGCTCCTCGCGCACGGGACCGGTGTCCGGGAGGTGCGGCTGTTCGTCGGCACGGGGGCGGCGGGGCTCCCGGTCCATGACCCGCATGCCCGTGCGTACGGCCCAGACCAACGCTCCGGCGATCACCAGCCCGATCACGAAGACCACGAACACTTTCAGCCCGCCCGTGGGCGCGGCCAGCAGTACATGCGTTCCCGTACTCATGTTCTGATTATGTACCCCCAAATGATATAAAGCGCCTGATATGTCCCGCGCACTCTCCCCGTGATTGGGACGGGCCGTGTGCTGGTACCCGGACGGCGCGGGGCGGTGCCGGCCTCGGGCCTCCGTCCCCGACGCGTCACCGGTGGAAGGAGCACCCCATGACCGCGCCGTTGACGGCCGACGCCCACGAGTACGGCCTGGTCGGGGACGGTGTCGCCGACGACCGGCCGGCCCTGCAGAAGCTGGTGGACGCGCTGGGCGACGCCACGGCCGCGGACGGACGGCCGCGCACGGTGCGGGTCCCCGCCGGGCGGTACGCGATCCGGGACCGTCCGGTGCTCTGGCGCAGCGGCGTCTCCCTGGCCGGCGCCGGACGCGGCGCCACGTGCTTCGAGCTCTCCAACCCCGGCGCCCCGGCTCGGCCGGTGCCGCTCGCCTGGTTCACCACCGCGCAGCACGGCGCGGGACGCGACCACCACATCGCCGACGTCACCTTCGCCCACTTCGAGATCGACGGCCTGCGGGTGGAGACCGAGGAGTACGAGGTCCTGGCCAAGGGCCTGGGCCTGCAGTACGTGCTGCGCGGGCGCTTCACCGACCTGTACATCCACGACACCGCCGCCACCGGCTTCGGGTGCGACTTCCTCCAGGACACCGTGGTGGAGGGGGTGCTGACCGAGCGGTGCGGGCGGCAGGACCCCGGCGAGAAGATGGGCGGCGCGGGCATCGGGATCGGGGTCGGCGGGTGGGGGCCGGTCGAACGGCTGGCGGTGACGGACTGCACGGCCAACGGCAACGGCACCAACGGCATCTTCTTCGAACTCCAGCAGGACCACTGGACCCCGCCCCGCGGCATCCGCGTCACCGCCTGCCACACCGAGGACAACCGCTACGGCATCTCCGACTGGGGCGCCGACGGCCTGCTCGTCACGGGCTGCACCATGCTCGGCAACCACGTCGCCGGCTTCGACGTGTCCGCGCAGGGCACGACGAGCGTCGGCGGGCGCGGCGGCATCGTCACCGGCTGCGTGATCGACGCCAACCCGGGGGACGGCATCGCGCTCGGCAACACCCCGGGCCCGTACGGCTTCCACGGCAACCGCGTCGGCAACAACGGCCGGTACGGCTACTGGGAGCACAACCTGTCCGGCGGCGACCAGGAGCCCGCCACGGACATCGTCCTGGAGTCCAACGACATCCACGACAACGCGCTGGACGGCATCCGCGTCGACGCCCCGCTGCACGAGCCCGCGATCTCCGGCAACCGGATCCGCGGCAACGGCCGCCGTGCCGCTCCGGGGACGCGAGGAAGCGGCGAGGGCGTCCGGTGCGGGCCGCTGTCCCTGACCGACGAGCGGGCGGACTGGCTCCCCGGCGGTCACCGGGGCAAGGAGCTGACGGTCGGCGGCGGCCCCGCACAGGCCGAGGCCACCGCCGTGGTCGTCGACAACACCGCCACCGGGCTGAGCCTCGCCCCCGTGCGCCCGGGTGCCGGCACCGCCTGGCCCGACGGCACGCCGGGCCCCGGCACCGTCTACCGCCTCCCGGACTGCCCGGCCCCGCGCGCCGGCCTCACCGCCGACGCAGCCGTGACCCACCCGTACGTGCAGGGCAACCGCGTCCGCGACGACGGGCACCCCCGCACCCAGATCCACGCCGTGTGGATCGCGCCCGAGGCCACCTGGACGGGCGGCCGGGTCTCCGGCAACGACTTCGGCGGCAACGCCTCGGCGTCGACCCGCTTCGACTCGGCACCGCGCGGCGGCCGCTGGCGCGACAACGCGGGGTGACGCGTGCCGGGGCGGGCGGAGGCGGGCTGACGCGGGCCGAGGCGGCGGAGGCGGGCGTCAGGGTGCCCGCAGGGTGTCCACCGCGATCCGGGCCGCGGTGCCGATCACCGCGTCCGCGGCCGGGAGACCGCCGCGGTGCGGGCGGGCGGTGCGTGCGCCGTACCCCGGTGGCGGCACGTGAAGTGTGACTCTTCTGCAACAGCCGCAAAGCACTCCAGGTGCCGTACCAAGTCCACGACCAGTAGTCATATCGGTGAGTGCTCGATCCGACATCCATATCGGTCTTGGACAAGGGCTCGGCGGGATTGCTCTCCTCGGGCCATGCGCTCCTTCCGTGGCCCCGTGTTTGGTGATCTCGTCATCCGTGACCTCGCACTCCGTGCGCGCCGGTGGCCCGGCGTGCTCGCCCTCGCCCTCGCTCTGCCCCTTGCCGGCTGTGCCACCGGCTCCGACTCCGGCTCCGAGTCCCGCGCCGGCCGCCCGGACACGACACCGTCGGCGAGCATCCCGTCAGGCATTGGAGGCGGCACCGGTACGGCCACCCCGGCACCCGGAACCCGCGAACAGCTCCGCGTGGACGGCGACATCCGCCGGTACCTCCTGCACCGGCCCGCCGCCTCCGCCTCCGACGGCCGACGGCCCCTGGTCGTCGCCTTCCACGGCCGCGGCGCCGACGCCGCCGAGCTGCGGGCGAAGACCCGGCTGGACAAGGCGGCCACCGCGCGCGGCATGCTCGTCGCCTTCCCCGAGGGACTCGGCCACGGCTGGGGCGCGGGCACGCGGGCGACGAAGCAGCGACCGGACCCCGGCCTGGACGTGCGGTTCACCGAGGCGCTGGTCGAGCACCTGGTCCGCACCGAGCGGGCCGACCCCGGGCGGGTCTACGTCGCCGGGTTCTCCAACGGCGGCTCGATGGCCCTGCGCATGGCCGCCGAGCGTCCCGGCCTGCTCGCGGGAGCGGCCTCGGTCTCCGGCCAACTGCCCACGGGCGAAGCCGCGGTGGAGCCCGCCGGGCCCGTCCCCGTCATGGTCGTCTACGGCGCCGACGACCCCGTACGGCCCCTCGCCGGCCTCCCCTCCCCGCCGCCGGACCCCGGGGAGCCGATCCTGGCGACGCGGTCGGCGCGGGACACCGCGGCGGCGTTCGCGGCGGCCGGGGGCGCGGGCCGGCCGGTCACACGGCAGGAGAAGGGCTACGACCGGACGGTGTGGCAGCTCAAGGCCGGTGCCGCGGGCGGCGGGCGGCGGCCCGGCGGCACCGTGCAGCTCCTCGTCGTCGAAGACGCCGGTCACACCTGGCCGGGCTCGACCGTCCCGCCGCCCGAGGGGTTCGGCCCCGTCAGCGAGGCCCTGGACGCCACCGGCACGATCCTCGACTTCCTCACCGATCCCGATGCCGGCCGCTGACCCGACAAGGACCTTCCACGCCCGGGGCGGCGGACCATGGAAAGCGAACAGTCGTCCTATGGATCACCGGCGCTGGTCGCGCGGACCTGCACGCGCTCCTGGCCGACCTGCCCGGTCAGGTGGGCGCCAAGACCGGCACCGCCGAGGTCTCCGACGACCGGGACGACAACGGCTGGCTCGTCGCCCGCCGCGGCAACGTCGCCGTCGCCGCGGTCGTCGAGGAGGGCGTCACGGGCGGCGGCTCGGCGGGTCCGATCGTGCACAGCCTGCTGTCGGCCGTGCCGGACGACCCGTCCTGAACTCCCCCGCCGGCGGACGGCGGGTCAGGCCCGGGACGTGCCCTGGGTGCCGGTGCCGGGGTCCTCGCGCTCGACCGTCTCGCCCTGGATGACGCGCGGTGTCCCCGGCTCGTCCGCGTCCCTCGCCGCGCGGGCCTCGGACTTGAGGATGCGGGCCGACTTGCCCGCCGAGCGGGTCAGCTCGGGGAGTTTCTTGATGGCGAGGACGACCGCGACGACGATGAGAATGATCGCGAGTTCGCTGAGTCCGAACACGGTGCTCCCCTGGTGGACGTACGGTGCGGGCCCGCGGCACGGGCCCGCACACGGAATCTACGGCAAGCTCGCCGGGCCGGGCACCGCGGCCCGGGGACCGGGCTTCAGAGGTCGAACTCGTGCGGCGGCAGGTCGAGGGCGTAGCAGGCCTCGCGGACCACGGCCCGCTCGTCCTTGTCGAAGTCCCCGTCGGCGCCGCCGATCACGATGCCGATCTGCACCACGGCGCGTGCCTCGGCGGGCTTCTTCTTCGCCTTGGCGATCTCCTGGAGGATGCCGACCTTGCCGAAGGCGAAGTCGGCGGTGAGCTTGTTCAGGTTGTCCTCGAACCGGCGGCGCAGGTCGTCGGCGGGGAAGTTCTGCAGCACCTCGTTGGTGGAGATCAGCTGGGCGACCCGCTGCCGCTCGGAGGGGTCGACGGTGCCGTCGGCCGCGGCGACCAGCGCGCACATCGCCATGCTCGCGTCGCGGAAGGCACCGCTCTTGAGGTCGTTCTTCTTCGCCACGAGCTGCGTCTGCATCTGCGACGCGGACTCCTTGAAGCGGTCCCACAGGGCCATGAGAACTCCGTACTCCGTGCCGGTCGGACGGAAAAGGGTGATCGGGGTGGATCGGGTCCGAATCGGGGGCGACCCCGACTCTCTACATCACTGTAGAAGTTATCAGCCTTCCTCGTCCTCGGCGCCGTCCTCGGCGTCGTCCTCGAAGAAGTCCCCCACCTCGTCGACGACTTCGGCCGCCACCATCCCCCCGGCGACCCCCACCGCGCCCGCGACGACGGCGGCACCGACGCCGGGGCCGCCGCCCGAATGCGCCGGCTCGTGACCGGCGTAGCCCGACCCGTGGCCGGCGTAGCCGGACTCGTGGCCGTAGACCGCGTGGGAGCCGTACGACGCGCGGTGCTCGACCAGCTCCTGGATCCAGCCGTCGACCAGGGTGTTCCAGTCCTGCGGTCCGGACGGGCCCTCGTGCGGGACGGTGAAGCGGCTGAGCGCGTCGTGGCCGTCGGAGAACGGGCCGCCGCGCTTGTCCGCCTCCAGCACCACTTCGAGGCCGCCGGGCACGGCCAGGAAGGTCAGCTCGATCTCGTTGACCTGGTGGGCGTAGCGCGGCGGCGGGGTCAGCTCGATCTCCTGGTAGAAGGGCAGCTGCTGCCCGGTGCCGCCGATGCGGCCGTACTCCAGGTCGGCGGAGCGGAAGCCGAAGCCGAGCTGTCCGAGGGCCTCCAGGACGGCCTCCTGGGCCGGAAGCGGTGCCACGGTCAGCGGGTCCAGGTCGCCCTTGTCCCGGGCGCCGGCCACCGCCAGCTCGGTGCGCACCCCGAGCACGATGCCCAGCGGCTGCCCGTGCAGCTCGGTGGCCGGGGTCTCCCAGGGCAGCGTCACCGCGAACGGGATGCTCGTCTCCTCGCCCGCCGCGAGCCGGAAGGCGCCGTGGACGGTGTGCCGGCCGAAGACGACGACGCCCTCCCCGTCCGCTTCTCCCTCTCCGGCGCTCTCCTCGTGCTCGGTCTCCACGCGGGCCACCAGCTCCAGCGCGACGTGCTCGACGTCGTGGTCGGCGGTGCCGCCGACGAGGTGGACCCGGCCCGACAGCGTGCCTCCCGGCCGGGCGGCGCCCGGGTCGAGGACCGTGTCCACCGTGGGCCCGCCCACGCCGAGGGAACCGAGCAGCCGCTTGAACACCATCGAGGCGTTCACTCCTTCACGTTCGTGCGGGGATGCATCGTGCGGTAACTCCTGTGCCTGACACCCGGGGGAACAACCGGAATCCTCCGGTCGTTCTCTACAGGCGAGTAGAAGCATAGGGGCCTCAGGACTCCCGATCTTTTTGCTCGTCCTTTACCATGAGGGAGAACCCTCGGGCGCCCGGCCGGCACCGGCGCCCATCGACCCCGTTAAGGAGTCCCGTTCCGTAATGGAGCCCCCCAGTACCGGCCGTGCCACGGCCGGCCCGCCAGTTTCCCCGTACGTGCGTGAGGGAAGCGGGGTGGCACGGTGACCGAGGTCCTGCTGCTCCTGCTGGCCCTCCTGCTCACCCTCGCCTGCGCGGTCTTCGTCGCGGCCGAGTTCTCCCTGACCACCGTCGAGCGCGGTGACCTGGAGCGGGCCGCCGAGTCCGGTGAGCGCGGCGCCGACGGCGCCCTGAAGGCCGTACGCTCCCTGACCCTCCAGCTGTCCGGCGCGCAGCTCGGCATCACCGTGACCTCGCTGGTCATCGGCATGCTGGCCGAGCCGTCCATCGCCGTGCTGCTGCGCGGCCCGCTGACGGCGGTCGGCCTGGGCGGCGCCGCCTCCACGGTGGCGACCCTGCTCGGCGTGATCGTCTCCACCGTCGTCCTGATGGTCGTCGGCGAGCTCGTCCCGAAGAACTGGGCGATCTCCCGCCCGCTGGCCGTCGCCAAGGTGGTCGCGGGCCCGCAGCGCGGCTTCACCACCGCCTTCGGCCCCTTCATCCGGCACCTGAACGGCACGGCCAACCGTGTCGTGCGCCGCTTCGGCCTGGAACCGGCCGAGGAACTGGCGTCCGCCCGCAGCGCCGAGGAACTGGTCGCCCTCGCCCAGCACTCGGCCGCGGAGGGCGCCCTGGAGGCGGACTCGGCCGAGCTGTTCGTGCGTACGCTCCACCTGAGCGAGCTGACCGCGGAGAACGTCATGACCCCGCGCGTGGACGTCAAGGCCCTGGAGGCCCACGCCACCGCCGCCGACGCCGCCAACCTCTCGCACGCCACCGGCCTGTCCCGCTTCCCGGTCTACCGGGACAGCCTGGACGAGGTCGTCGGCACGGTCCACATCCGCGACGTGCTGGCCCTGGAGCCGGACCGGCGCCGGGCCACCCCCGTCACCGACCTGGCCACCGCGCCCCTCCTGGTCCCGGACAGCCTGCCCGCCGACCGCCTCCTGGAGCGCATGCGCCGCGCCCGCACCATGGCCGTCGTCATCGACGAGTACGGCGGCACGGCGGGCGTGGCGACCGTCGAGGACATCGTCGAGGAGGTCGTCGGAGAGGTGCGCGACGAGCACGACCCGGTCGAGACACCGGACCTGCTGCCCGCCCCCGCCGGCGCGGACGGCCGCGCGGCCTGGGAGGCCGACGGCTCGCTGCGCCTCGACCACCTGGAGCGCATCGGCCTGACCGCGCCGGACGGGCCGTACGAGACCCTGGCCGGCCTGGTCGCCACCCACCTGACGCGCATCCCGGCCAAGGGCGACGTGGTCGCCCTGGACGGCTGGCGCATCGACGTCCTCGACGTCGACCACCACCGCGCCGACCGCCTCCGCGTCACCGCCCCCGCGGCCGGACCGGCGGCGGACCACCGGGAGCCGGAGCGGTCCGAGCAGTCGGCGCACGCGGAGCGGGAGCCGGCCCGATGACCGTCGTACAGCTCTTCGTCGGGGCGCTGACGCTGCTGACCAACGCGTTCTTCGTGGGCGCCGAGTTCGCCATGATCTCCGTGCGCCGCAGCCAGATCGAGCCACGCGCGAAGACGGGCGACAAGCGCGCCCGGATGACCCTGTGGGGCCTGCAGCACATCTCCCAGATGATGGCCACGGCCCAGCTCGGCATCACCGTCTCCTCCCTGGTGCTCGGCGCGGTCGCGGAGCCGGCCATCGCGCACCTGATGGAGCCGGTGTTCGAGGCGGTCCACATGCCGCACGCGCTGGTCCACCCGGTCGCCTTCGCCATCGCCCTGACCCTGGCGACGTACCTGCACATGCTGATCGGCGAGATGATCCCGAAGAACATCGCGCTGGCCGCCCCGGCGACCACCGCGCTGCTCCTCGGCCCGCCGCTGGTCGCCCTCACCCGTGCCCTGAAGCCGGTCGTGTTCGGCATCAACGCCTTCGCCAACACGCTCCTCAAGCTGCTGCGGGTGGAGCCGAAGGACGAGGTCGGGGCCGTCTTCACCGACGACCAGCTGGCCCGCATGGTGGTCGACGCCAGCGAGGCCGGACTGCTCGCCCCGGCCGACGGCGAGCGCCTGCGCGACGCGCTGGAGCTGGGCACCCGCCCGGTCGGCGAGATCCTGGTCCCGGTCCAGAAGATGCGCACGGTCCCGCACACGGTCACCCCGGCCGAGCTGGAGCGCGTGGCCGCCGGCGCGGGCTACTCCCGCTTCCCGGTCACCGGCCCCGGCGGCACCGTCCTCGGCTACCTGCACATCAAGGACACCCTGGGTCTGACCGACCGCGAGAGCCCCTTCCCGCGCGCGGCCCTGCACCGCGTCACCCGGGTCCGCATCGACACCCCCCTGGACGACACCCTCACCGCCCTGCGCACCGAGGACAGCCACCTCGCCGCGGTCACCGGCGAGACGGGCGCGGTCCTGGGCTTCGTGACGATGGAGGACGTCCTGACGGAACTGGTGGGGCCGACGACACCGGTGGCGTCGTAACCCGAGCCGCCCCACCCCACCCCACGCCGCCCCGACCTGACGCGGCCGGCCGCCCCTCGGCCGGCCGCGTCGCGGTGCTCCGAACCGGGCCCCTTGTGCGCTCGGCCCCCCGATTGCCCCCACCACGCATTAGAGTGCCGCCGTGCGTTGATTGTGCCGTGTGTCACACAACGCGTCATGGCGGACGGGCGAGGGGAGCCCGTCCGGGCTCGAAAGCAAGTGTCTGGGGGGTTCCATGCACGAAATGGTCAAGGGGTCCAACATCGCCCTGGCGGCCCTGAGCGACAGCGTCGGCTCCGTGATCGTCAGTCTGGGCTGGTCAAGCCCGACCGGCGAGGGCGACGCGGACGTGTCCGTCCTGCTGCTGGGCGGTCACGGGAAGGTGCGCACCGACGCCGACTTCTACTTCTACAACAATCCCGTCGCCGCCGACGGCAGTGTGCAGCTGCTGGGCAAGGCTCCCTCGGGGGGAGGGCAGCGAGGACCGCATCGTCTTCGACCTGACGGCGGTTGCGCCGGATGTCGAGCGGGTGGTCGTCGCGGCGAGCCGGTACGAGGGAGCCCGGTTCGGAGAGCTGGACGACCTTCGGGTGACCCTGGCCGACGGAACCGGCGAGGGCCTGCTGAGGTTCGCCATCGACGACGCCGGGTCGGTGAGCGCCTTCATCTTCGGCGAGTTGTACCGCCGCGGCGAGGAGTGGAAGTTCCGGGCCGTCGGCCAGGGATACGACGACGGCCTCGCCGGTCTGGCGACGGACTTCGGCGTCGACATCGAGGACGACGCGTCCAGTGCGGACGAGGAGCCGTCGGCGGAGGAGCCGCCGGACGAGCAGCCGGACGACAAGACGGAACCGCGGATCCCGCACGAGCCGCACACCGCACCGGCACCGCCGGCGACGCTGGAGGCCGTCCCCGCTCCCCGCCGGTCCGAGGAGGACGCGGCACCCCCGAAGAAGCCCGGCACACGTCCCCGTACGGCCAAGAAGAAGGTCACGCTGCCCAAGGTGGTGAAGAAGCCGCTCGCGGAGAACGACTCCTGGCGGGAGGCGAGGCTCTTCCCGGTGTCCGCGCTCAAGAGCGACCGGGACCGCGAGACCCGCGCCACCTCGGTGCTGCTGTCGGTGATGGCGCAGGTACCGGAGTTCGGCAGGAGGCTCACCGCCGCTTTCGGTGCTCCGTCGGGCCGTATGGAGACCTTCACCGAGGTCTCGCTGCCGCACGGCGACACCCCGCGCCGCCCCGACGGCGTGATCCGGGTGGAACGGGCCGGCAAGCTGTGGACGGCGCTGGTCGAGACCAAGACCAACGGCAACGCGCTCAGGCCCGAACAGGTGCAGGCGTACGCGGACATCGCCGCGCGGCGCGGCTACGAGGCCGTCATCACGCTGTCCAACGACGTCGCGCTGGAGGGCAGCCCGCTCGTCGAGGTCAAGACCGACGGCCGGCGCAAGCACAAGGTGGCCCTCTGGCACCTGTCCTGGGCCGAGGTGGCCCACCAGGCACAGATGCTGCTGCGCCACGAGGGCGTCGGCAACGGCGCCCACGCCTGGCTGCTCCAGGAGCTCCTCCACTACCTCCAGCACGAGAACTCCGGCTGCCACGGCTTCCAGAACATGGGCGCGGCCTGGGTGCCCGTACGCCGGGGCATCGACGAGGAGACCCTGTGCCAGGGCGATCCGCGCCTGCTGGAGGTGGTCGAGAGCTGGGAGCGCCTCATCAGGCAGGTCTGCCTGGGACTCGGCGGCGAGCTCGGGCACAAGGTGCTCCCCGTCCGGCGCGCCAAGCGCGGAGCCGACCCCGGGGCCCGTCGGATGGAGATGGCCGACCGCCTGTGCGGGGACGGCAAGCTGCACGCCGAACTGCGCATCGAGGGCACCCAGGGCGTCCTGGCGATCACCGCGGACCTGCGCACCGGCAAGCTGCGCACGTCCTTCGACATCCCGGCCCCCGACCAGGGCTACCCCCTGACCTGGGCCAAGCGCCTCATCAGGTGGCTGGCCGAGGCACCGGCCGACCTGCACGTCGAGACGCTGGTCGAGGGGGAGGCGGGCGGACCGCGGGGCACTCTGGAGCGGCTGCGTCCGGAGCCCGGGGACATGCTGCCGAAGAACGGCGCCCAGATCACCGGATTCCGGCTCTCCCTCTTCAAGGGCATGGGCAACTCCCGCGGCAAGACCGAGTCGGGCTTCATCCGCAGCGTCGACGACGCCGTGCACCGGTTCCACGGCACCGTCGTCGCCCCCCTGGACCGGTCGGCGCCGCGCACGGCGTCCTCCGTGGAACGCGCCGCCGCGACCTGAGGTCCGAGGCGGGCCCAGGAGCCCCGGCGGCACGGCCGGGGCTCCGTGGCCCGTCCCCGTGCGGGATGCTTGCCGCATGTTCGAGACGATCCAGTGGCGCTGCCACGTACGGGCCAATGACCGGCGCGCGGCCGAGCGCGTGGTGGGCCGGGTCGCGGCCGGGCTGGACAGGGACATCCGGATCGAGACCTACGAGCGGTACCGGAAGTTCCCCGAGCTCGCCGAACTGCGTCTGACCTCGCCCCTCGATGCGGACGGCCCGGAGGCCGCGCTTCTCGCGGTCCTTCGGAGCGCGTGGCGGATCGCGACGCCCTGGTCGCTGGGGCCCCCGGGAACGGACGGTGAGTTCGACGGGGTCGCCTCGGCGAACACCGGGTCCCGCTTCGCCGTTCCGGGCGTCGAGTGGATGCAGTTCCACGTCACCGACCGGCGGATCTGACCCGGGGAACCCGCGCGTGATCACGTTCGTCTTCTGCCACGACGGCGACACGACGGCGACACGACAACGACACCCGCACCGTCGGGGGCAGGAGCAGGGCGGCCGGTCCTGGGGTGGGGCGAGGTGCGGGGACCGGACGTGCGGGACGTGGCCGTGCGGTCCGGCCGGCGGCGGCCGGCGTCCATGGCGTTCGACCCGGTACTCGTGCTGATCACGGGCGACGGCGAACGCCCACTGCTCTTCACGGTGCGCGTGGGGACCGAGGGGGACGGCACCGTCGAGGCGAGCGCCCCGTCCGCCGTCCCCGGGGGCATCCACACCCCGGACGAGTACGAGCTCTCGAGGACGTCGACCCCACCGGGGAGCAGCGGTTGGCGCTGCTGCGGGAGTGGACGGCGGCGGCGTCCAGAGTCCGTCCCCGGAGCCCGGCCGCTCCTGGAACCGCTCCCCACCCCCCTACCGGGGTATCACCGCGGTCTGGCTCTCCGGGGTGACGGCGAGGAGTCGCCGGACACCTAGTCTGGTGCCCATGACCTCAGTGGAGGAGGAGCGCCCGCGCGCGCTGCTCGCGGGGGCTTCGCGGTGGTGGGTGCGGGCGCTGCCGTGGGCCGTGGCGTTCGTGCTGTGCGTCGCGCTGCTGCCGACCACCATCGTGGTCCTCACCCGCGACTACGGGCTGAACGACGGCGTCGCCTGCGCGCTGGCCGTCGCGCAGGCGGTACCGCTGCTGCTCGCCGTCGTACGCCCGCTGCAGGCCTGGTACGTGGTCTTCGCCGCGGACGTGGCGGGAGCGCTCGCCCTGCTCACCGTCGACTTCGAGGAGCGGCTCCTGTGGCCGTTCCCGCCGATGGAGCTCGTCGGGTACATCGCCCTCTGTCTCGCGCTCGGCCTGCGCGAGCGGCGCCGGACGCTGGTCCTGGTGTGGCTGGCGACGGCGGGCGCCAACGTCGGCCTGGTATTCGCCGCACCCCACGGCGCCGGTGCCAGGGGACTGCTGTTCACCATCCTCGGGGGTGTCGCGCTCCTGCTGAGCGGGGCGCTGCGGGAGCGGTACGAGGTGCAGCGCAGGCTGGCCGAGCAGGAGACGATCAGCGAGGCCGAGCGGGGCCGGCGGACCCTGCTGGAGGAGCGCGCCCGCATCGCGCGCGAGCTGCACGACGTGGTGGCGCACCACATGTCCGTCATCACGGTGCAGGCGGACACCGCGGAGTACCGCCTCGCGGCGCTGCCGCCCCACGTGCGGGAGGAGTTCACGTCCATCGCGTCGACCGCCCGGGAGTCGCTCGGCGAGATGCGGCGCCTCCTCGGCGTCCTGCGCAACGAGGAGACGCGGGGCGAGCTCGCGCCCCAGCCGGGCCTCCCGCAGATCGGGCAGCTGGTGGAGGCCACGTCGAGGGCGGGCGGGCCGGTGGACTTCACCCCCTGCGAGGCCGAGGTGCCCGAGGCGGTGGGGCTCTCGGCGTACCGGATCGTCCAGGAGGCCCTCGCGAACGTCGTACGGCACGCGCCGGGTGCCCGCACGCACGTGTCGCTGTCGGTGGCGGAGCCCGCGGACGGCGGGGGCGGGGCCCGGCTCACCGTCCTCGTCGTCAACGACCCGCCGCCCGAGCCGCCCGCCGGACCGCTCGAAGTGGGCGGCACCGGGCACGGCCTGGTCGGCATGCGCGAGCGGGTGCGGCTCGTCGGCGGCACCCTCGACGTGGGTCCGCTGCCGGGCGGCGGCTTCCGGGTCGCCGCCCAACTTCCCCTGAGCGAAGAGGACTTCACGTGACGACGCGCGTCATCATCGTCGACGACCAGGCCATGGTGCGGGCCGGCTTCGCCGCGCTGCTGGCCGCCCAGAGCGACATCGACGTGGTGGGCGAGGCCCCCGACGGTGCGCGGGGCGTCGAGCTGAGCCGGCGTACGCATCCGGACGTCGTGCTGATGGACGTGCGGATGCCCGAGATGGACGGCCTGGAGGCCACGCGCCGGCTGCTCGCGCCGCCGCCCGGGGGTGGGGGCACCTCCCACGCCGTTCAGGCAGTGCGGGAGCACCGGCCGCGGGTCCTGATGCTCACCACGTTCGACGTCGACGACTACGTCTACGAGGCGCTGCGGGCGGGCGCGAGCGGTTTCCTGCTGAAGGACGCGCCGCCCGCCGACCTCATCGCCGCCGTACGGGTCGTGGCCTCGGGCGACGCGCTGCTCGCCCCGTCCGTGACGCGCCGTCTCATCGCGGACTTCGCCCGGCAGCGGCCCGTGGCACGGGGCAAGCCCGCACTGCGGCTCAAGGGCCTGACGGAACGCGAGACCGAGGTCCTCACCCTCGTGGCGCGCGGCCGGTCCAACTCGGAGATCGCCCAGGCACTGGTGCTGGCCGAGCAGACGGTGAAGACGCACGTGAGCCGGGTCCTCACCAAGCTCGACCTGCGCGACCGCGCCCAGGCGGTGGTCTTCGCGTACGAGTCGGGGCTCGTGGCCCCGGGGGAGTAGCCCGGCCCCCGCCACACCCCCTACCGGGGTATCAGTCCCACATTGGCTCCCGGGTATGACGCCCGGCGTGCGGCCCGACCCGCACTCTTCAACCCGTCACGAGACGCACGACGTACGGATGAGGAGACGGGACCATGAGGCTACGCAGGGGCAAGCGGCAGAAGGCCGGCGACCGGCCGGGGGCGGAGCACCGTCCCGAGGGCCCGGCCGCCACCGCCGGCACGCCCGGTCTCGCCGTCGAACTGCGCGGGGTGCGGCGGCGGTACGGCCGCGGCGCCGGCGCCGTGCACGCGCTCGCGGGCATCGACCTCGCGCTCCCGCGCGGCACTTTCACCGCCGTCATGGGGCCGTCCGGGTCGGGCAAGTCCACCTTCCTGCAGTGCGCCGCCGGGCTCGACCGGCCGTCGGCGGGATCGGTGCGGCTCGGCGGTACGGAGATCACCGGCATGAGCGAGAACGCGCTCACCGAGCTGCGCCGCAGCCGCCTCGGTTTCGTCTTCCAGGCCTTCAACCTGCTGCCCTCGCTGACCGTGGAGCAGAACGTCCTGCTGCCCATGCGCCTGGCCGGACAGCGCCAGGACCGCGGCCGGGCGGCGACGGTGCTCGCGCAGGTCGGGCTCGCCGACAAGGCGCGGCGCCGGCCCGGCGAGCTGTCCGGCGGCCAGCAGCAGCGGGTGGCCGTCGCCCGCGCCCTGGTCACCGCCCCCGACGTGATCTTCGCGGACGAGCCCACCGGCGCCCTCGACACCGGAACCGCCGCCGAGGTCCTCGGGCTGCTGCGGCACGCGGTGGACACCCTCGGCGCCACCGTCGTCATGGTCACCCACGACCCGGCCGCCGCCGCCTGGGCCGACCGCGTGCTCTTCCTCGCCGACGGCGCCTTCGCCGACCACCTCGAACGGGGCTCCGCGGAGCGGATCGCGGCGCGGATGGCCGCGCTCACCGGTCGTACGCGGGCGACTGCCGGGGCCGGCGCCGGGGCGGGGGTGGCGGCATGAGCCTCAAGCCCAACGGCCTCGCCCGCTCGGCCGTCCGGTTCAAGCCGGCCTCGTTCGTGGGGACGTTCGTCGCGCTGATGATGTCGGCGCTGGTCGTCGCGGCCTGCGGCGTCCTGCTGGAGACCGGCATCCGCGCCTCCGTGCCGGCGGAGCGGTACGCGAACGCGCCGGTCGTCGCGGCGGCCGACCAGTCCGCGCGGGTCGTCGCCGACACGGTCGACGGCCCCGAGGAGACCGAGTACCCGCTGCCCGACACCGCCCGCGTGGACGCGGGGCTCGCGGCGAAGGCCGCCGTGGCGCCGGGCGCCGCCACCGCCGTACCGGACTTCACCTTCCCGGTGCACCGGGACGCCTCCGCCTCCGGCGCGCTCACCGGGCACGGCTGGGGCTCGCACGTCTTCACCGGCACCGGACTGTCCCGGGGCGCCGCGCCGCACGCGGGCGAGGTCGTCCTCGACGCCGCCGCGGCCCGTGCCGCGCGGGCCGGCGTCGGCGACACCGTCGTACTGGAGACGGCCGACGGGCGGGCCGGCTTCCGGGTGTCCGGGCTGGCCGAGGCCGGTGCCGGGGACACCGCGGGCGAAGGGGCGGGCGGCGGGGCCACGGCCTGGTTCGCCGACGCCGAGGCGTCCGTGCTGGCCGGGCACCCCGGCAAGGCCGACGCCGTCGCCGTCATGCCGGAGGACGGCGTCGGCACGGACGCCCTCGCCGCCGCCGTCGCCAAGGCCCTCACCGGCTCCGGCGCGCAGGTGCTCACCGGCGACGACCGCGCCGAGGTCGAGGACCACGGGCTGGCGTACGCCAAGGAGACGCTGTTGGCGGTCGGCGGCTCCTTCGGCGGGGTCGCCACGCTGGTCGCGGTCTTCACCGCGGCCGGCACGGTCGCCCTCTCCGTCGGCCAGCGCACCCGCGAGTTCGCGCTGCTGCGGGCCGTCGGCGCCACGCCCCGGCAGGTCCGGCGGGCCGTCGCCGCCGAGGCGCTGCTCGTCGCCCCGCTCGCCGGGCTGCTCGGCTGCCTGCCGGGCATCGGGCTCGCGCACTGGTGGTTCGGGCAGATGCAGGACCGCGGGGCCGTCCCTGAGGCGGTCGATCTGCACGTCTCGGGGTTGCCGCTGCTGGCCGCCGTCGGTCTCGGGCTGCTCACGGCGCTCGGCGCCGGGTGGGCGGCCGGGCGCAGGCCCGCGAGGATCAAGCCGGGTCAGGCGCTCGCCGAAGCGTCGGTGGAGCGGCTGCGGCCGGGCGTCGTCCGTACCGTCCTCGGTGTCGCCGCGGTCGGCGGCGGCTCGGTGCTCGCCGGAGTGGCGGCCTCCGCCGCCGGTTCCGACGCGGCGGACGCCTCCCTCGGCGTCGTCATGCTCTTCATGCTGGCCGTCGCCCTGCTCGGCCCGCTCATCGCCCGGCTGTGCGCGGCGCTCTTCGGCCTGCTGCTGCGCGGCGGTGGCGCGTCCGCGTCGCTGGCCGCCGCCAACTCCCGTACGAACGCCCGCCGCCTGGCCTCCGCGATCACCCCGATCGTGCTGGCCATGGCCTTCGCCTCGACGCTCGTCTTCATGCACACCAGCGAGAGCCACGTCGCCTCGGAGCAGCTCCGCGACGGCATCACGGCGGACCACGTCGTCACCGACCCGGCGGGCCTGCCCGCCGACGCCGCCGACCGGGCCGCCCGCGTGCCCGGCGTCGACGCCGCCGTGAGCCTGCTGGACACGCAGGTGCTGGTGCCCGTCCGGGGCGGCGGCGAGACGTCGCTGCAGGCGACGGCGACGCAGGGCATCTCGGGGTCCGGCGCGCAGCTCGCGAAGGTGCAGGACCTGGACGTGCGCGAGGGCAGCCTGGACCGGGTGGGGCCGGGCCGCGTCGCCGTCGACAGGACCCTCGCCACCGCCACGAAGACCGGGCTCGGCGACAGGCTGTCGCTCTACCTCCCCGACGGCACGAAGGCGTCCCCCGAGATCGTCGCGGTGTACGGCCGCGGCCTCGGCCTGCCCGCGGTGACCATGGACCGCGCGTCCCTGGACGGCCACGTCACCTCCGCCTTCGCCGACACGCTGCTGGTCGGCGGCGGCCGGGCCGAGCCGCTCGGCGCGCTCGGCGAGGTCACCGACGCCTCGGGGTACGCCCTCGCGCGGAACGTGGACCGCGAGTTCGGCGCCTGGGCCAACTACACGATGGCCGCCGTCCTGGGCGGCTTCGCCGCCGTCGCCGCGGTCAACACCCTGGTGATGACGGTCCTGGACCGCCGCCGCGAACTCGACACGCTCCGCCTCGTCGGCTCCACACGGCGCCAGGTGCTGCGCATGCTGGGCTGGGAGAGCCTGCTGGTGTCGGCGGCGGGCGTGGCCCTGGGCACCGCCATCGCCATGATCACGCTGACCCCGATGATGCGCGGCCTGACCGGCGAACCCCCGCACGTCCCCCCGCTGCTGTACGCCGCCTTCGCCGCCACGGCGGCGGCCCTCGCCCTCGCCGCCGCAACCCTCCCGGCCCGTGCGGCACTGCGCGACCGGGGGGCATGAGCCCCGGCCGCCCACGAGGCCCCCGCGGGGCCGCCGGACCCCGGCCACGGGTCCCGGCCGGTGGCTGCGGCCCGGCTGCCCGGCGGCGCGGAGTCTCTTCGGGGGCGGGTCGGCTCGCTCGGAACTTCGCCACCTGCCGAAACCCGGCGACCAAGCCGACCCGCGGCACCGCGCGCACCCCGGCAGCCAAGCCGAACCCGCACCGGTGACCTCCCGTCCCGGGGGTTCGGGGCGGGGTCAGTCCGTGCGCAGGGCGTCTGCCGGAGGGGTGCGCAGGGCGTGGCGGGTGGGGAGTTCGGTCGTGAGGTACGACGTCAGGGCCACCGTCGCCGCCACCGCCGGGAGGAGCCAGGCGGGACCCGCCGGCCAGGGGTGGCCGAGGAAGCCCTGGCCGAGGAGGGCCAGCGGGACGGCGGACAGGAGGAGGCCGCAGGCCAGGGCCGCGGCGGCGACGACCGCGGCCTCGCGGCGCATCATCGCGCGGATCTGCCGCGGGGTCGTGCCGACCAGACGCAGCGCGGCGATCTCGGTGCGGCGCTGGGCGGTGGCGGCGACCAGCTTGTTGGCGATGCTCAGCAGCAGATAGCCGAGGAGCACCACGACCACCGCGAGGTTGATCCACACCTCGGGCGGCGTGTCCGCCCCGGTGACGTCTGGTGCGGTGCTCGCGACGGCCAGGCCGGGACGGTCGGCGGCCAGCGCGGCGAGCCCCCGCCCCGCCTCCTCGGTGCCGTCGGTGCGGACCAGGATCCGCTGGTCGAGGCCGGTCGTGGTGTGCCCGGCGGCCAGTTCGCGGGAGAGGACGACCGGGCCGAAGCCCAGCCCCCGGTCGTACACGGCGACGACCCGGGCGTCGACGCGCGCCCCGTCGCCGAGCACCAGGCGCACCCGCTTGCCGAGCCCGGCGTCGCGGGTGCGGGCGGCCTCGCCGCTCACGGCGACCGTCGCCCCGGTCAGCCGGTCCAGGCCGCCGTCCCTCACCCCGAGGTCGAGGACGTCCCCGGCGTCCGGCGCGAGGACCGTCGCGGGGGCCGACTCGACCGCGGGATCGCCGAGTTCCTCGTACTCCCACACCACCGTGGTCGTCCCGGCCGGTGCCGCGGCCCGTACGCCGGGCACGTCCCGTACGGCGGACAGGGTGCCGTCGGGCAGTCCGCCCAGCGCCGGTGCCGTCAGCTCGTACTGGGCGAGCGTGCCCGTGCGGGTGTCCTCGGCCGTGGCGGCCAGCACCGTGGTCTGGGTGAGCGTGTACGTCAGGACGAACACGACGCCCATGGCCAGCGGGCTGACCACCCCCGACAGGCGCAGGGCGTAGGCGCGTACGTTGGACAGCGCCAGCCACGTCGGCGCCGCCACCCCCGGCCGCAGCCGCCGTACGGCGGTCTCGCCCGCGCTCCTGACCAGCGCCGGGCCGGACAGCGCCAGGCCGATCGCGGCGAGGATGCCCGCGATGGAGGTGACCGAGGCCCCGAGGACCGTCCGGGACAGCAGCGGCACCACCGACAGCGCGCACGCGCCGAGGATCAGCAGCAGGCCGGCCAGGGTCCGCCCCCGCGACGGTGTGCGCGGCTCGCTGCGCGACTCGGCGACCGCCTCGGTGGCCGGCATCCGCGAGGTGCGCCAGGCCGCGCACCGGGCGGAGAGCCGCACCGCCGCCACCACCAGGAGCAGCGTGGCGAGCGCGGGCAGGGGGCCGACGGTGAGGGGGAGTTCGGGCGGGAGCACGTCGCGGTCGGCCAGCAGCTCCCGGAAGCGGCCGGCCAGCAGGTAGCCCACCGCCACGCCCGGTGCCAGGGCCGCCGCCGCGACGACCGTCGACTGCGCGGCGGCCAGGCGGCGGATCTGTTTCGGCGTGGCGCCGACGGCCCGCATCAGCGCCAGGTCGCGGCGCTGCCCGGCGATGGTCACGCCCAGCGCGCCCGCGACGACGAACCCGGTGATCAGCAGCACGATCCCGCCGAGCGAACCGGCGAGCAGGATCAGCAGCGAGCGCGCCGACCCCGCGCCGGGCGCCACCGCGTCGCCCCGGTCCGCGCCGGTGCTCACCTGGAGGCCCGTACCCGCCACCGCCTCGCGTACGGCGGCGGCGACCCGGCCCCCGGCACCGTCGTCGGCCCGCAGTCCGATCAGGTCCACCGTCCCGGCACGCGGGCCCCCGCTCCCCGCGTCGCGGTCGGCCAGCCCGGCGGCCGTCCCGTCCGCGAAGTAGACGCCCGCGCCCGGGGCGTCGACCAGCGCGGTGACCCGGTAGGCCGCCGGGGGGCGTCCGTTCGCCACCGCCTCGACGCGCTCGCCGACCGCCAGCCCCGTACCGGCGTCCACGGCGATCTCGCCCGCGCGGGACGGCGCCCGGCCCTCCACCCGCGGATCCGCGAGGAGTGTCGTCGAGGACCAGCCGTGCCCCGCCGTCTTCGGATCCTCCGCGACCGGGGTGATCCCGCCGCGGGCGTCGACCAGCGCGGCCGGGAAGCCGATGTCGCCGACGGCGGCGGCGACGCCGGGCAGGGCGGCCAGCCGGCCGACGAGCCGGGCCGGGACCGTGGCCCGCTCGGGCAGCGCGACCGGCAGGTCCCCGCCCGGGCGGAACTCCTGGCCGGCGGCGACCACGACGTCCGCACCGCCGAGCCGTCCGGGCGGCAGCTGCGAACGCAGCCCGGACTCGGTGAGTACGCCGGTGGCGGTGATCAGGGCCGCGCCGCCCAGGACCGCGCACGCCACGGCGAGCAGTGCGGTGATCCGGTGCGCGGCCATGCGCAGGGCCAGGTGCAGCATGTCTACCGCTCCCCCAACGCGACGAGCCGGTCGGCCAGTTGCGGGGCGTCCGGCCGTTCCAGCGCCTCGACCACCCGGCCGTCGGCCATCACCAGGGCCCGGTGGGCACGGGCCGCGGCGGCCGGGTCGTGGGTGACCATGACCACCGTCTGACCGAGGTCGTCGACGAGTGCGCGCAGCAGGTCGAGCACCTGGCGGGCGCTGCGCAGGTCCAGCGCTCCGGTCGGCTCGTCCGCGAAGACGACGGCGGGCCTCGCCGCCAGCGCCCGTACGACGGCGGCCCGTTGCTGCTGGCCGCCGGACAGCTCGGCCGGGCGGTGCGACAGCCGGTCGGCCAGCCCCACCCGCCCGGTCAGCATGCGCAGCCAGTCCAGGTCCGGGCGCCGGCCGGCCAGGCGCAGCGGCAGCGTGATGTTGTCCTCGACGCTGAGCGAGGGGATCAGGTTGTACGCCTGGAACACGAAACCGACGCGTTCGCGGCGCAGTTCGGTGCGGCGGGTCTCGTTCAGCCCGGAGATCTCCTGCCCGTCGATGCGGACACTGCCCGACGTGGGGGAGTCGAGACCGGCGGCGCAGTGCATCAGGGTGCTCTTGCCGGAGCCCGAGGGCCCCATCACCGCGAGGAACGTGCCGTGCTCCACGGTCAGCGACACGTCGTCGAGGGCCCGGACGCCGCCCGGGTAGGTCCGGGCGACGCGGTCCAGTGCGATGGCGGGCGCCCGGCGCGCGGTGACGGCGGCCGGGGCGGCGGTGCTCATCGCCGCCCCCGCAGGCCCCGTACGACGAGGGTGCCGGCGGCGAGCACGGTGACCACACCGCTGGCCAGGTGGAGCGGGGCGGCGGCACCGGTGAAGGAGAGGGCCATGTTGGCGACGGCGCTGAGCACGACCACGGTCCACAGCAGCGTGCGCAGGACGTCCCCGCGGGAGACGGCGTCCGGGCCGTCGCCGGGGGCGGTGGGGGTGGCCCGGGGTGTGCCGAGGCGGTAGGGATCCTGGCGGTCCCGGTAGTCCTGGTGGTCCTGGTGCGTCATGGCTGCGGCCTCCGTCGGCGTCGCTCTCGGTCGTCTCCGACGCTAGGGAGCCAGACCCCCGGCGGCCGATCCCGTGGGCCGCCCGGTCCGGGGTACAGCAGGCTGTACCTTCCGGCTCCGCACCCGCCGCAGGCCCGTCCGGCGGCATAGGGTCGGGCACGCCGAGCACGCCCGGGCGGGGCGCACGGCCCGGAGGGAGGCAGGCGGATGACGGTCCCGGTCAGGTCCGTGCGGGAGACCGCCGTACGGACCCTGAGCGCCGCGGGCGTCGCGACGGGGCAGCTCGTCGGGGGGCTCGGTACGGCGTTCCTGGGGCTGGGTGTGCTGCTGCTGTCGGCCGTGGCCGCCGTGACCGCGCCGGCCGGGGCGGGGCTGCTGCTCGCCCCCGCCGTCCTGCGCGCCCTGCACGCGCTGGCCCGCCGGGAACGTGAACGCCTCGCCCGCCGGGGCATCGACATCGTGCCGCCCGACCCGCCGCCCACCCGGCTGCGGTCCGCACTGGCCGACCCCACCACCCGGCGGGAGCTGAGCTGGCTGGTGCGGCACAGCACCCTGGGGTTCCTGCTGGGCCTGCTCGGTCTCCTGCTGCCGCTCTGCGCCGTCCGGGACATCAGTTTCCCGCTGTGGTGGTGGCTCGTGCCCGAGGAGGCGACGACCACGTCCGTGGGCATCGGCACCGCGCACACCTGGCTGGACGTGATCGCGGCGGTGCTGCTGGGCGTGGGCTGGACCGCGATCCTCCTGGGCCTGGGCCCGGCCATGGCACGGCGCCAGGCCGCCCCGGCCCGGCGGCTGCTCGCGGCCGGTCCGGACACGGACCTGTCGCTGCGGGTGGCGGAACTGACCGCCACCCGGGCCGCCGCACTGGACGCGCACGCCACGGAGCTGCGCCGGATCGAGCGCTCCCTGCACGACGGTGCCCAGAACCGGCTGGTGTCGGTCACGGTGCTGCTGGGTGCCGCGCGGCGGATGGCGGCGCGGGACCCGGCCGGTGCGGACGAGCTGCTGGAGCGGGCCCAGTCGGCGGCCGAGCAGGCGCTGGCGGAGCTGCGTTCGGTGGCGCGGGGCATCCTGCCGCCGGTCCTGGGCGACCGGGGGCTCGCGGGCGCGCTGTCGGGCCTCGCGGCGGACTGCGGAGTGCCGTGCCGGGTCGACGCGGACGTGTCGGAGCGGTGTGCGGCCTCGGTCGAGGCGACGGCGTACTTCGTGGTCGCCGAGGCGCTCACCAACATCGCCAAGCACAGCGGCGCCGCACGGGCCTCGGTCACGGTCCGGGCCGCGGGCGGCCGGCTGCGGCTGCTGGTCGAGGACGACGGCAGGGGCGGCGCCGACGAGGACGGCGGCTCCGGCCTGACCGGCATCCGCCGCCGCGTGGCGGCCCTGGACGGCACCCTCCGCCTGACCAGCCCGCCCGGCGGCCCGACCGTCCTGGAGGCGGAACTGCCCTGCGGGGGCTGACCTGCCGGCCGTTCGCACTGCCCGCGTGCTCACCAGCCCGTCGCCAGCAGATGGTTGAGGAGAAGGGCCAGTACCGCCTGCGCCGCCAGCCAGCCGCGCGGACACGTGAGGAAGGCGCAGGCGGGCAGGAGCCACAGCGCGAACGGCAGCCAGATGCGTTCGGTCTCCGCCTTGCTCATTCCGGACAGGTCGGCGACCAGCAGGGCGAGCAGCCCGGCGGCCACGAGGAACGCCAGACGCACCTCCCGCGCCCGCCCCTCCGGCGTCCCCGCGCCCTCGGCCCGCCCGCCGCCGGTGCGCCCCCGGACCAGCACACCCCCCGTCCGCCGCAGGCCCGCCGCCGTCGCCAGGCCCGTGATGAGCACCGTGCAGGCGAGGTTGGCCCACACCCAGTAGCCGTACGGGCGGACGCCGGCCGCGCCCTCGTAGTAGCGGGTCACCAGCAGCCGGTACGCCTCCCACCAGTCGAAGCCCACCGCCGTGAACGCCACCGGCACCACCGCCGCCCCCAGCAGCAGCGGCACGAACAGCACCGGCCGATCCCGCACCCCGCGCCGCCCGAGCAGCAGCACCGCCGCCGCGGGCACCGCGAACAGCGTCAGGCCGTACGAGAGGTAGCAGGCCAGCCCGAACAGCAGCCCCGAGCCCGCCGCCCACCACAGCGGGCGCCCGGTCACCGCGAGGGCCAGCAGCGCCAGCGCCCACGCGGTGACCGCCGCGAAGTAGCCGTCGGCGGACGTGCCCATCCACACCGCGGCCGGCGCCAGGACCAGGAAGGGCGCCGCCCGCCGGGCGAGCCGCTCGCCGGCCAGTACCCGCACCGTCACCAGCACGGCCGCGCCCGCCGTCGCGCCCACCGTGATGGTCCACGCCCCGGCCCAGCCCCCGCCGCCGAGCCCGACCCGGTCGAGCAGCACGTAGGTGAGGGTGGACGCCGGGGGGTGCCCGGCGACGTGGGCGGGCCAGTTGCCGGGGGAGTGGAGAAGGATGTGCCCGGTGAAGTCCCGCAGGGTCGCGGGGACGTCCTGCCAGCGGTCGACGACCGACAGGTACTCCTGGCTCGTGGCGAGCCGGCCGGCGACGCCCCGTTCCCACCCGTCGATCAGGGCCAGCGACCAGGTCCAGGCCATCGCCGTGCCCCAGGCGGCGGGGAGCAGTGCCCGCCACGGCAGCCGGGCGGCGACGGCGGGGCCGTAGGCCACGACCGCCGCCGCGACCACGACGGCCGCCGGGGTGCCGGGGCCCAGGTGCGGATCCCAGCGGCCCAGCAGGGGCGGCCAGCCGACGATCAGGTCGTCGTAGGTGAACACGTACCGGCCGACCAGGACGGCGGCCGTCACGAGCAGCACGGCGGCCGCGACGGCGTACAGGTCGCGGGGAACGGGGCGCGGGCGGGTCACGGTCACCCCGGCACCGTAGGCCGGGAGATCACGCGGGCGGCGGTGCGCACGGCGGACGTCAGCGTTTCGTCATGGGTCGCGGACCGTCCAAAGGGCACGCCCCGGCCTACGGTCGGGACATGCGCGACCTCGCCCCACGGCTTCCCTCCTCCCCGGGTTTCTGGCGCAGCCCGCTGCGCGGGCCCCGGTTCACGTCGGTGCTCGGCCTCGTCCTGCTCGTCGGCATCACCGTGCTGTTCGTGACCGGGCTGCTGTCGTACGCCGCCTACAACCCGGACCTGTCGCCGGTCAACGACAAGACCCCGGACAAGGGGCTCCTCGGCTTCTACCTCTTCGCGTGGCCGACCGGCCCGCCCTGGCTGTACCGCCTCACGCAGGGCGTCCACGTCACGCTCGGGCTGGTGCTGATCCCGGTGCTGCTGGCCAAGCTGTGGTCGGTGGTCCCGAGGCTGTTCACGCTGCCGCCGGCCCGCTCGCTCGCCCACGTGCTGGAGCGGATCTCGCTGCTCCTGCTGGTCGGGGGCGCGCTGTTCGAGTTCGTCACCGGCGTGCTCAACATCCAGCTGGACTACCTGTTCCCCGGCTCCTTCTACCCGCTGCACTTCTACGGCGCGTGGGTCTTCTTCGCCGCCTTCGTCGCGCACGCCGCGCTGAAGGTGCCCGCCGCGCTGCGCAACGTACGGCGCATGCGCGCGGGGGACGTCCGCGAGCCGGAGGACGGCCTGCGGTCGCCGCGGCCGGACGCGCCGACCGTGTCGCGGCGCGGGGCGCTGTGGACGGTCGGCGGGGGTTCGCTGCTCCTGTTCGCCACCAGCGCCGGGCGTTCCTTCGACGGCCCGGTGCGGGCCACGGCCCTGCTCGCGCCGCACGGCGGGGCCGAACCGGGCGACGGCCCGAACGGCTTCCAGGTCAACAAGACCGCCGCCTACGCCGGCATCGACGCGGCCGAGACGCGCGAGGACACGTGGCGGCTCGTCGTCGTGGGCCGCACCGGAACGGTCCGCCTGGCCCGCGCCGACCTGCTGCGGCTGCCGCAGCACGGCGCCGCCCTGCCCATCGCCTGCGTCGAGGGCTGGTCGACCTCCGACCAGTGGTGGCGCGGGGTGCGGCTGCGGGACCTCGCCGCGCTCGTCGGCTTCGACGGCGACCCGCCGGACGTCCTGGTCGAGTCCCTCCAGCGGCGCGGCGCCTTCCGGCGCGGGGCCCTGCGCGCCAACCAGGTGGCCGACCCGCGCTCCCTGCTCGCCCTGCACGTCAACGGCGAGACGCTGAGCGCGGACCACGGCCATCCGGCGCGGATCATCGTGCCCGCCGCGCCCGGCGTGCTGAACACCAAGTGGGTGGCCCGGATGACGTTCGGAGAACTGGGATGAACCGCGTGCGAGGGCTCCGGCAGTCGCCGCGGTCCGTGATCGGCAGCCCTTTCCAGATCCTGCTGCTCGCCTGCTCGTTCGCGCTGTCGGCGTACGCGGGGGTGCGGCTGCTCGCCGGTGACCGGCTGGGCGTGGTCCTGTGGTTCGTGGGGGCGGCGCTGCTGCACGACCTGGTGCTGCTGCCGCTGTACGCGGTGGCCGACCGGGCCGTCGTACGCGGGCTCGGCGCGGTGCGCCACCGCGAGTGGGTCCCGTACGTGCGCGTCCCGGCGGCCTTCTCCGGGCTGCTCCTGCTGGTGTGGTTCCCGCTGATCGGCGGGCGGGTGGACGCGCGTTACCGGTCGGTGGCCGCGCTGTCGCCGGACGGGTTCCTCGGCCGCTGGCTGCTGATCACGGCGGTGCTGTTCGGCGGCTCGGCGCTGCTGCTCGCCGGTCGGCTGCTGCGCAGCGCGACGAAGCGGCGCTCCCCCGACGTCCACTGACCGTCTCTCAGCCAGCCGGCGGCGTCCGCGCGGCGCAGCAGGGCACGGGTGCCGATCCGCGCCCAGGGGAAGGGCGTGCCGGCCCCGTGGCCGTCGGTGACGTCGACGACCTGCACGTGGGCGCGTTCGTCCACCTCGACCGGGGCCGTCTCGGCGATCAGCAGGCCGCCGGGTGCGAGCAGGGCGGCGACGCGGGTGAGCAGGGCCCGGGGGTCGCCGCCGATGCCGATGTTGCCGTCCATGAGGAGGACGGTCTCCCAGCGTCCCTCGCCGGGCAGCGGCTCGAAGACGGAGCGGCGCAGCGACTGGCCCCCGAGTCCCACGGTGCGGGTCACGGCGGCCTCGCTGACGTCGATGCCGAGGACGGTCCGGCCCCGGGAGGCGAGTTCCGCCACCAGCCGTCCCGGTCCGCAGCCCACGTCGAGCACGGCGCCCTCGCACCGGTCGAGCACCTCCCGGTCCACCGCGTCGGCCCGTGCGCACCAGCGCTCCACGTCCAGCGGCAGGAGCCATCCGTCGGTGCGGCGCAGGAACAGCGGCCCGCGCCCCGAGCGCAGGGCGGCGGCGTAGGGGTCGGAGACCTCCCAGGCGAGTGCGGCGGTGGACGGCCGGCCGGGGGCGAGGCGCGCGGCGCCCTTCACCGGCCCGCCCGCCGGTCCGCGGCCGGTGCGCAGACCGCCAGCCGGGCGGCGAACCGGCCCCGCGGGGCCAGGGCGGCCACGGCACGGGCGTCGGCGGCGGTGTCGACGTCGCACAGGGCGGGCAGGTCCCGTACCCGCAGCCCCGCCGCCAGGAGCCGCTCGCGCTGCACGGCCCCCGTCACCGGCGTCGACATGGGCACGCCCCGCAGCAGGGCGGGTTCGGGCCGGGCCAGGCCCAGGGCCCAGAAGCCGCCGTCTTCGGCCGGGCCGAAGTACGCCTCGCAGTCGCGGAAGTCCACGTCGAGCAGGTCCGGCGTCACCTGCGGGGTGTCCATGCCGATCAGCAGGGCCGGGCCCGCGCACCCGTCGAACGCGTCCGCGAGCCGCTCGTCGAGGCCGCCGGCGCACTGCGGTACGACGTCGAAGCCGGGCGGCAGCCACGGGCCGGGGGCGCCGTCGAGCACGAGGACCCGGCGCCCGGCGGGCGCCGCGGCGACGGCGGTCAGGGTGTCGGCGAGGGCCGCCTCGGCCAGCGCGGCCGCCTCGGCGGGCGTGAAGGGCGGGGTCAGCCGGGTCTTGACCCGGCCGGGGCGCGGCTCCTTGGCGATGACGAGGAGGGTGGTCGTGGCGGTCACCTGACGCCGCTCCCCTCACCGGCGCCCGCGCGGACGGCGGGCGGCTCGGCCAGGACGCGGCGCATGTCGCGCACCGCGTGCCAGGTGCCGCGCCAGGTCCCCGTCACCTTCGAGGCGCCGGTACGGGGGAGGTACGGGACGTCGTGCTCGGTGACCCGCCAGCCCGCGTCGGCGGCCCGCACCACCATCTGCAGCGGGTAGCCGCTGCGCCGGTCGGTGAGGCCGAGGGCGAGCAGCCGTTCGCGGCGGGCGGCGCGCAGCGGGCCCAGGTCGTGCAGGCGCAGACCGGTGCGGCGGCGCAGCATCCGGGCGAGGGCGAGGTTGCCCGCGCGGGCGTGCACGGGCCACGCGCCCCTGGCCTGCGGTCGTCGGCGGCCGAGCACCAGGTCGGAGGTGCCGGCGCGGATCTCGCGCACGAAGGGCGTCAGCAGGCCCGGGTCGAGGGAGGCGTCGCAGTCGCAGAAGCAGACGACGTCGGCGGTGGCGGCGGTCAGCCCGGCGTGGCAGGCGGCGCCGAAACCGCGGCGCGGCTCGGTCACGACCGTGGCGCCGAGCGAGCGGGCGAGGTCCGCCGAGCCGTCGGTGGAACCGTTGTCGACGACGAGCGCACGCCAGCCGGCCGGGACGCGGGCCAGGACCCAGGGGAGGGCCCCGGCCTCGTTCAGGCAGGGGAGTACGACGTCGACGTCCGGAGCGGGCGAGGTGGTCACGGCCTTCACCCTACGAACCGGAACCGGACGAATCGGGCTTCCACTCCTTACGAAACACGGACGTCGCGGGCCGGGCCACACCGGGGAAGGACACCGGCGAGAGGCCGGTGCGAGGGTGGTCCCATGCACCAGCAGCCCTACGCCCCCGCCCCGCCGCCCCCACCCGCACCCCCGAACGGACCCCTGTCCCCACTCCCCGCCGCACCCCGCGCCGACACCCCGGGGGCCGCCACGGCCCCGCACCATGCCGACTCTTCGGCCGGGACCTCGGGTGGGCCAGGAACCCCGGTTGCCGGCGAGCCTGGGGTCGGGCCACCGGTTGGCTCTCGGGGTGGGGGTGCGGGTGGGTCTGCGGGGCCGTTCCCCGGAGGGGCCGGGGTCGGGCTGTCGGTTCGTTCCCTGGGTGGTGGTGCGGGTGGGTCGGTGGGGTCGTTTCCCGGCGGTTCTTCGGCCGGGGCTTCGGGTGGGTTCCGGGCCCCGGTCCCCGGAGGGCTTTCGGCAGCGGCTTCGGGTGGGTTCCGGACCCCGGTCCCCGCAGGGCCGGCGGTCGGGCGGCCGGTTGGCTTTCGGGGTGGGGGTGCGGGTGGGTCTGCGGGGTCGTTTCCCGGAGGGGCCGGGGTCGGGCTGTCGGTTCGTTCCCTGGGTGGTGGTGCGGGTGGGTCGGTGGGGTCGTTTCCCGGCGGTTCTTCGGCCGGGGCT
>NZ_JBIVPJ010000026.1:68243-109935 GCF_044754585.1 Streptomyces sp. NPDC093065
CTTCGGGTGGGTTCCGGACCCCGGTCCCCGGAGGGCTTTCGGCAGCGGCTTCGGGTGGGTCCCGGCACCCGGCCCCCGCAGGGCCAGCGGTCGGGCGGCCGATCGGCTCCCTGGGCGGAGGTGCGGATGGGGCCCCGGTCCCGTCCCCCGCAGTGCCCCCGGCCCATTCCCGGGCCGAGCCCGCGGCCGGGGGGTTGGCCGAGTCCCGGGCCGAGCCCGCGGCCGGGTCCGGGGCCGAGCCGGAGTCCGGGGCCGAGCCCGCGGCCGGGACGTCGGCCGGGTCCGGGGCCGAGCCCGCGGGCGAGGACACCGCGGAGGCCGTCGCCGAGGCTCCGGTCGTCCCCGCGCGGATTCTCGTCGTGGACGACGATCCCACCGTCGCGGAGGTCGTGGCCGGGTACCTCGTCCGGGCCGGTTACCGCGTCGACCGGGCCGGTGACGGGCCGGCGGCGCTCGCCCGGGCGGCCGTGCACCGTCCCGACCTGGTGGTGCTCGACCTCATGCTGCCCGGCATGGACGGCCTGGAGGTGTGCCGGCGGCTGCGCGGGGAGGGGCCCGTGCCGGTCGTCATGCTGACCGCCCGGGGCGACGAGGACGACCGGATCCTCGGCCTGGAGGTCGGCGCCGACGACTACGTGACCAAGCCGTTCAGCCCGCGGGAGCTGGTGCTGCGGGTGGAGTCCGTCCTGCGCCGCACCCGGCCGGCCCCGGCCCGGGCGCCGCACCCGCCGTCCGCGGCCGGCCTCACCGTCGACCCGGCCGCCCGCAGGGCCACCAAGCACGGCACCGAACTGTCTCTGACCTTGCGCGAGTTCGACCTCCTCGCCTTCTTCCTGCGGCACCCGGGGCGGGCGTTCTCGCGGGAGGAGCTGATGCGCGAGGTGTGGGGCTGGGACTTCGGCGACCTGTCCACCGTGACCGTCCACGTCCGGCGGCTGCGCGGCAAGGTCGAGGACGATCCGGCCCGGCCCCGGCTGATCCAGACGGTGTGGGGCGTGGGCTACCGCTTCGACGCCGCCGGCCGGGAGGCGGACTGACCGTGCCCGCCACCCTCCTCATGGCCCTGTACGCCTTCGCCGGCGCCGCCGCCACCGGCCTGGCCGGCGCGGCCGTGCTGCGGCTGATCCGGCGGCGCTCGCTGACCGCGTCGCTCGCCGTGGTGGCGGCGGTCGCCGTCCTCGCGATGCTCGCGGGCACGCTGGCCGTCGCGTGGGCGATGTTCCTGTCCCCGCACGACCTGTCCGTCGTCACGACCGTCGTGGCGATGGCGGCCGTCGTCTCCCTGGCCACCGCGCTGCTGCTGGGCCGCTGGGTCGTCGCCCGCAGCCGTGAACTGGCACTGGCGGCGCGGTCGTTCGGCGACGACGGCGGCTACGCGGCCCCCACCACGCCGGCCACCGCCGAACTGGACGCGCTCAGCCGTGAACTGGCGGCCACCAGTGCCCGGCTCGCCCAGTCCCGGGAGCGGGAGCGCGCCCTGGAGGCCTCCCGGCGCGAGCTGGTCGCCTGGATCTCGCACGACCTGCGCACCCCGCTGGCCGGTCTGCGCGCCATGTCCGAGGCGCTGGAGGACGGCGTCGCCGCCGACTCCGGCCGCTACCTGCGCCAGATCCGCGCCGAGGTGGAACGCCTCAACGACATGGTCGGCGACCTCTTCGAACTCTCCCGCATCCACGCCGGCACGCTCGCCCTCGCCCCGGCCCGCGTCTCGCTCTACGACCTGGTCGGCGACGCCCTCGCGGGCGCGGACCCGCTGGCGCGCGAGCAGGGCGTACGGCTGGTCGGCGACGCCGTGGCGGCCGTACCGGTCGAGGTGGACGGCAAAGAGATGAGCCGGGTCCTGGGCAACCTGCTGGTCAACGCGATCCGCCGCACCCCCGCCGACGGCACCGTCGCCGTCGCCGCCGAGCGTTTCGACGACGGCGTGGTGGTCTCCGTGACCGACGGCTGCGGCGGCATCCCCGAGGAGGACCTGCCGCGGGTCTTCGACACCGGCTGGCGCGGCACCCACGCCCGTACGCCCCCGGCCGGCGCGGGTCTCGGCCTCGCCATCGTCCGCGGCATCGTCGAGGCCCACCGAGGCCGCGCCACGGTCCACAACATCCCCGGCGGCTGCCGCTTCGAGGTGACCCTGCCCCTGGCGGACGCCTGAGGGGAGCGCGCCCCGCCCCGCGTGCCGTCCCGCACGCGGCACCGGCGGAGCGCCCTCGCGGTTCACTCGCCCCGCAGGCCCGCCCGGGCGAACTCCCGCATGCCCTCCGCGAATCCGACCCGTGGCCGCCAGCCCAGTCCGGTCCGCAGGCGGGTGGAGTCGGCGGTGATGTGGCGGACGTCGCCGAGGCGGTACTCGCCGGTGACGACGGGCTCGGGTCCGCCGTGGGCGGCGGCCAGGGCGGTGGCCATCTCGCCCACCGTGTGCGGCTCACCGCTGCCGGTGTTGTAGGCGCTCAGGGCTCCCTCCGGGGGCCGGGCGGCCTCCAGCGCCGCGACGTTGGCCGCGGCCACGTCCCGCACGTGCACGAAGTCCCGGCGCTGACGGCCGTCCTCGAAGACGCGCGGGGCCTCGCCGCGGGCCAGCGCGGAGCGGAAGAAGGAGGCGACACCGGCGTACGGGGTGTCGCGGGGCATCCGGGGGCCGTACACGTTGTGGTAGCGCAGCGACACCGCCGTCGCGCCGGTCGTCCGGGCCCAGGCGGCGGCCAGGTGCTCCTGGGCCAGCTTGGTCGTGGCGTACACGTTGCGCGGGTCGGCCGGGGCGTCCTCGCCGACCAGCCCCGGTGACAGCTCCGCGCCGCACCGCGGGCACGCGGGCTCGAACCGGCCCGCGTCCAGGTCGGCGACGGCGCGCGGCCCCGGCCGCACCACCCCGTGCCGGGGGCAGACGTACCGTCCCTCCCCGTACACGACCATCGACCCGGCGAGCACCAGCCGCCGCACGCCCGCACCGGCCATCTCGGCGAGCAGGACGGCGGTGCCGAGGTCGTTGCGGGAGACGTAGTCCGCCGCGTCGGCGAAGCCGTTGCCGAGGCCGACCATCGCCGCCTGGTGGCACACGGCGTCCACGCCGGCCAGCGCCCGCGCCACCGCCGCCGGGTCGCGCACGTCGGCGCCGGGGTCCTCGCGGACGTCGTAGCCGACGGGCTCGTGCCCGTGCTCCCGCAGGGCCTCGACGACGTGGGACCCGATGAAACCGGCACTGCCGGTGACCAGTACGCGCATGCGCACACGCTAGGCCCGCGGGGGCGCCGGACCGGGCGCCCCGACCGGCACGTCACGGGTTCGTAAGGGGCGGAGCGGGGACGGCCCGGGAGGCGACCCACGGCGCGCCCACGGCGCGACTCAAGGCGACTTTGCCAACCCTTTGCAACCCGCCCCCTCCCCGCCTCGTCTCTCCGTCCGATCCGTCCCGCACCCACGCGGTGCGCGGACGCACAGACCACGAGAGAGAGCGACCCGATGCGCCGAACCATCCTCAGTGCCGTGGCCCTGGCCTGCACCGCCGTGCTGGCGGGCACCGCGCCCGCGTTCGCCGACGACCCCACCCCGGTCCCCTCCGCCCCCGCCGAGAGCACCCCGGCCCCCGGCGCCGAACCGACCGAGGCCACCGAGGCGACCCCCGTGCCGTCCGTCAGCGTCCCGGCGGAGGAGCCCACCCGGGCACCGGCCCCCGCGCCCGCCGACGGCCAGGTCACCGTCGTGCCCAAGGGCGCCGCCGACACCGGAGTGGCGGCGTCCGCCGACACTTCGGGGAACGACACGGGGCTCGTCGGCGCGGGCGCCGGCGGGGTGCTCCTCGCGGGCGGCGCGGTCCTCTTCGTCGTACGCCGTCGACGGGCGGCGACCGGCGCATGATCCCGCGCCCCGGTCGCGTCCTCGCCACCGCCGCGCTGGCCGCGCTGCTCGCCGGCTGCGGCGGCGGCCAGGGGGACGGCGAGGCCGCTCCCGCCCCCTCGGCGACCGCGACGAACACGGCACCGGCCGCGCACGCACCGGCGAAGTCGGTGCGGCCCCTCGCGCGTTCGGTTCCGGTGGGGCTGCGCATCCCCGCCATCGGGGTCGACACCCCGGTGACGGACCTGGGGCTCGCGTCGGACGGCACGGTGGAGGTCCCGCCCGTCACGGACGACGACCGCGCCGGCTGGTACCGGCACTCGCCGACCCCGGGCCAGGCGGGGCCGTCGGTCCTCCTGGGCCACGTCACGGTGGGCCGGTACGGCGACGGGGTGTTCCGGCACCTCGCGCGGCTGCACCGCGGCGACCGGATCGAGGCCCGCCTGGAGAACGGCACGGCGGCCGAGTTCACGGTCACGGCCGTACGGACGGTGGCCAAGGCGGACTTCCCGACGGACGACGTCTACGGGGACGTGGCAGGGCCGGAGTTGCGGCTCATCACCTGCGGCGGCCCGCGCGACGGCGACGAGTACCGGGACAACGTGATCGTCTTCGCCGAACTGAGCGCCGCCGAGGGCGCGTAGCGTCCGGCCGCGCACCGCATACCCTCACGACCATGGAGAGCGTTGAAACGGTCCCGTGACAGGGCGGCGTCCGAGCTGTTCGCCGCCCTGTATCCGCGCCTCGCCGGCTGGTGCCGCCGGCTCGTCGACGACGACGAGACGGCCCACGAGATCGCCTCGGAGGCGTTCACCCGGCTCTGGGCCCGCTGGACGTCCGTGGAGGAGCCGCGCGGTTTCCTCTACGTCACCGCCGCCAATCTCGTCCGGGACCACTGGCGCAGACTAGAGCGCGAGCGCCGGGCGGTGCGCCGGGTCACCGCGGAGGTCGCGGTGCGTCCGCACCCCGAACAGGCCGACCCCTCGGTGCGGTTGCTCGTACAGTCCCTGCCGGAGCGGCTGCGCGTGCCGATCCTGCTGCACTACTACGCCGACATGCCGATCCGGGAGGTGTCCGTGCTGACCGGACGCAAGGAAGGGACCGTCAAGGCCGACCTGCACGCGGCCCGCGAACTGCTCCGCGTCCACCTGAGGAGAAGCCTTGACCACACGCCTTGAGGACGGCCCGGACGACCGGGACGAGCCGGGGTTCGCGCGGGACGACGACGATCCGCTGCTGGTCGTGCTGCGTCCGGACGCCGACTTCCTGGGCCCGCCCCCGGGCCGCTACGAGGCGATCCGGCGCGCGGCGTCCCGGCGGCGCCTGCTGCGTGCCGCCGCCGGGGCCGCGGCGACCGCTGCCGCCGCCGCCCTGATCGCGCTGCCGCTGCACTGGGCGGCTCCCGCCCCGCCCGCGAGTCCGGCGTCTCCGCCGGCCCCCGCCCGCCCCACGCCCGAGGTCTCACCGAGCCCGGCCCCGTCCCGGGACTCGACACGCTCGCCCGATCCGGGCCCCGCGCTGCCGACCGAGGCGCCCGGAACGGCCGCCGCCACGCCGTCGCCCTCCGCGCCGCCCGCCTTCGCGCCGTCGGTCGAGCCGAGCGACCCGCCCGTCCGGCAGGCCCCGTCGGGCACACCCGGCGACGTACTGCCCACGCCCTCGGCACCCGGCCCCGCGGAGCAGGACGGCGCGGCCGACGCGGCGGGCACGGCTGCTACAACGGGGCGATGATCTATCACGTGGTGCCGCTCGCCGAGTGGAACGCGGACCCGGCCCGGCCGTACGCGCCCGCCTCCCTCACCGCGGACGGCTTCGTCCACTGCTCGCCCGACGAGGCGGCCACGCTCGCCGTCGTCAACGCGTTCTACCGCGACGCGCCCCGGCCCCTGGTGGCACTGGTCCTCGACGAGGAGCGGCTCACCGCCCGGTGCGTGTGGGAGGCGCCGGAACCCGTCCCGCCGCCCGGCGTCGCCGCGGGCACCCTGTTCCCCCACGTGTTCGGCCCCCTCGACCGCGAGGCCGTCCAGCGCGTGCTGGAGGTCCGCTGGGACGACGGGGGCCGGGCCACGGGACTGCGCTGACCTCAGAGGTCCTGGGGCGGGGCGGTGGTGCCGCCGAGGAGCGCGGACGCCGTCTCGACCGGACTGGCTGCGGGCGCCGGCGGCGCGGGCTCGGCACCGGGCGCGGGGTGGCAGGTGAACCCGAGGCGGGTCATCGCCCGGGTCACCTCGGCGCCGGAGAAGTCGCGGCGGTCCTGCCGGGTGACGACCTCGCCCACCTGCTTGACCGGATAGCGGCGGCGGCCGATCGTCACGGACTCACCGGTGACGGGCTCGGGCGTGACGCCCTTCATCGAGTCCAGCACCCCTCCCTTGGTGAGGTCGAACGGGTACCGGGCGATGACACAGCGCATGATGCCTCCACTGAGGGGATGGGGCGGACGGGGTCCGTTGCCGGGGACGTGCCAGGGGATGTGCCGGCGGTGACCTAGGCCGCCGAGCCGGTCGCGCCGGCCGAGCCGCCGGTGGACTGGCGGCGCGGGCGGCGGCGCGGGGCTTCGCCGGCGGGCCGGCCCTGGGCGGAGCGCCCCTGGCCGGTGCGGGGCTGGGCGGCGCCGGTACGGCTCGCCGTGCCGGACCCCTGCCCGCCCGCGCGTCCCGAGGAACGGCCGCGCCGGCCGCGGGAAGCGGAACCCGAACCGGCGGCGGCACGACGGGGGCGCTCCACCACCGGTACGGCGATGACGACGGGGACGCCGGAGGGGGACTGCGCACCGGTGATGCGGGCCAGCTCCGCCTCGCCCGAGCGGACGGGGGTGACCCGCGGGGTGATACCGGCCGAGGCCATCAGCCGCGTCATGTCGCGCCGCTGGTCCGGCGTCACCAGCGTGACCACGCTGCCGGACTCGCCGGCGCGGGCGGTGCGGCCGCCGCGGTGCAGGTAGTCCTTGTGGTCGCCGGGCGGGTCGACGTTGACGACCAGGTCGAGGTTGTCGACGTGGATGCCGCGGGCCGCGACGTTGGTCGCCACCAGCGCCGTCACCTGGCCGTCCTTGAACTGGGCGAGGGTCCGGGTGCGCTGCGGCTGGGACTTGCCGCCGTGCAGGCCGGCGGCGCGCACGCCGCTCTTGAGCAGCTGCTTCACCAGCCGGTCCACCCGGTGCTTGGTGTCCAGGAACATGATGACCCGGCCCTCGCGGGCGGCGATCTCGACGGTCGTGCGCTGCTTGTCCTCGTCCTGCACGTGCAGGACGTGGTGCTCCATCGTGGTGACGGCACCGGCCGACGGGTCGACGGAGTGCACCACCGGGTCCGTCAGGTAGCGGCGGACCAGCCGGTCGACGTTGCGGTCCAGGGTGGCCGAGAACAGCATCCGCTGCCCGTCGGGCGCGACCTGGTCGAGCAGGGCGGTGACCTGCGGCATGAAGCCCATGTCGGTCATCTGGTCGGCCTCGTCCAGGACCGTGATCGTGACGTCGCCGAGGGCGCAGTCGCCGCGGTCGATGAGGTCCTTGAGCCGTCCGGGCGTGGCGACGACGACCTCCGCGCCGGAGCGCAGCGCCCCGGCCTGCCGGCCGATCGACATGCCGCCGACCACGGTGGCCGACCTGAGGCCCACGGCGCGGGCGTACGGGGTGAGGGCGTCGGTGACCTGCTGGGCCAGCTCACGGGTGGGGACGAGGACCAGGGCGAGCGGTCGGCGCGGCTCGGCGCGCCGGCCGGCCGTGCGGGCCAGCATGGCCAGGCCGAAGGCGAGCGTCTTGCCCGAACCGGTGCGGCCGCGGCCGAGCACGTCGCGTCCGGCCAGGGAGTTCGGCAGGGTCGCCGCCTGGATCGGGAACGGCACGGTCACGCCCTGGTCGCCGAGCGCGGTCAGCATGCGGGCCGGCAGGTCGAGTTCGGCGAAGGTCTCGACGGCGGGCAGCGCCGGCGTGATCGTCTTCGGCAGTGCGAACTCGCCGCCCTGGGGGGCGGCGGCCGGACGCCGGCCGGAGTTCTGGGGGCGGCCGCCCGACCGGGAGCGGCGCGGGCCCTCACCGGAGCGTCGGCGGTCGTTGGTGCGTGCGCGGTTCATGGGGAACCTTCCTCGATACGGCACGTATCAAGGGAGACCCGCAGCGGACGAGCGGCGCAGGGAATCGCAAGAACGAGCCGGCCCGGTCGATTTCGGCGCGGTGGCCGAGCGGACCGGGAGAATTGGTGAAAACGGGGATCGCGGCGGTCGCGGAGACCGCGGCGAAGGTGAATGCGCGGGGAGAAATCGGTGACCCCGCGGGGCGGCGTGCGCCCGGAAACGCGGCGAGCTGGGGCCCGCACCCAAGGTGCGGGCCCCAGCTGCGGAGTGTGCGAGAGCGTCAGGCCGGAGTGATGTTCTCGGCCGTCGGGCCCTTCTGGCCCTGCGCGATGTCGAAGGTCACCTTCTGACCCTCGAGCAGCTCGCGGAAGCCCTGAGCGTTGATGTTCGAGTAGTGGGCGAAGACGTCGGGGCCGCCGCCGTCCTGCTCGATGAAGCCGAAGCCCTTTTCGGCGTTGAACCACTTCACGGTGCCGGAAGCCATGTTTTCTCCTTCGGTACGGTGCTCGGAGTTCACCCTGTGTGCACTCCGGTCGCCGCGATGATCACCCCGTCGGAAAAACCTTCAGGCAACCACAACTGCAACTTCCCTCGACAGTAGCACGCCGTGATCGGGTGGGTGCCGGCGATAATCCGGCCTCCGGCCGGCCGTCCGGGAATATTCCCGGACGGCCGGCCGATTTCTGCCGCCGGCCCGGCGGACACCGGGGGCAGGGGGCGCGGCCGGCCCCGCATCGAGACGAAGGACACGTCGTGCGCGCGGGCGGTGAACGGCCCGGACGGAACGGTTCGGGGTCCGCCCGCGTCGTCCCCTTCCAGGGCACGGCGGCCGTGTCCCGGGGAGGGGCGGCGCAGTGGGCAGGGACGGGTACGCCGAGTGGACACGGCGGTTCGAGGACGAGCGCGAGCGCAGACGGGCGCAGGGCGACCCGGACTGGGCGCGGGGTGCCGTGCTGCACCGGGCGGTGTGGTCCGGCGTCCAGCGCTTCCAGGTCGGCGAGGACGGTGACGGGGCGAACCTCGTCGCCAAGGCCGAGGAGGCCGGCGACGCCGACTACGCGCGGGCGGTGCGGCTCTTCGTCGCCGAGGAGCAGAACCACGCCAGGCTCCTCGCCCGGCTGCTGGCCGCGGGCGGCCGGCCGACGCTGAGCGGCCACTGGAGCGACACCGTGTTCGTACGGCTGCGGCGGCTGCTGGGCCTGCGCACGGAACTGCTGGTGCTGATGATCGCCGAGGTCGTGGCGCTGCGGTACTACCGCGCCCTGCGGGACGGCACCGACGACGCGCTGACCTCGGAGGTGGCCGGCCGGATCCTGGCCGACGAGCAGCGGCACGTCCCCTTCCACTGCGAGCGGCTGCACGACTCGCTGGGCGAACTCCCCGCCGTGACCCGCCGCCCCGTGATGGCCCTGTGGCGGCTGCTGCTCCTGGCCGCCACCCTCGTCGTCGCCGCCGACCACGGCGCGGGGCTGCGCCGGCTCGGTGTCGGCCGGCGCCGTTTCACGGCCGACGTCATGGCCTCGTCCGCCGAGGTGACCGACGCCGTACTCGCCCCCCGGCCGGACGCGTGGACCGGCGCCGGCGGGGAGTGAGCGCCGGACGCCGGGCCCGACGACCCCGGTGACCTGTGCGGAAGCGCGCTGCTATCCTCCAGCGGATCTTCGCGCGCGGCGACGTACCGGTTGAGGGGGGTCCCATCCGGCCGCCTGCGCGTGTCCGGCCGCGCGCGTGCGCTTCGCCGCGGTCTTCTTCTGGGGAGGGACCGTATGTTGCACCGTTCTCGTGTTTCCCGGCTGCGGCTGACGGTGGCGATCGCCGCCGTGCTCGCGACCGTCCCGGCCGGCGGCCAGGCCGTGGCCGCGCCGGCGCCGCCCACCGCGCCCTTGTCCGCGTCGGCTGCGACGGCCGCCTCCGCGGCGGTGCCGTACCCGGCCGGCCGGAGCCGGCTGGCGGGCGTCGGCGCGACCGGGTTCCTGACCTGGGGCGAGGGCGGCCCCGCGGACGCCCTGTGGACCAGCTTCGCCGACGGTTCGACCACCGATCCGAGGGGCGGGCGGCCCCGCTGGGTCGCCATGGGCGCCAAGGCCTCGGACGCGGTGGTGCTCCTGCGCTCCGACGGCCTCGTCGAACTGCGCGACATGAGTACGGGCAAGTCCGTGATGGTCGTGGACCCGGACGACTTCGGCCCCTCGGGGCAGTCCGCCGGCGCGGTCGGCTCCACCCTCCTCGTCGGCACCGCGAACAGCGCCGGCGGCCAGGACGTCCACCTCGTCGACATGGTGGACGGCGCACCGGCCGGGCGCACGGTGACCGGTCTGCCGCGCGACGCGGACGACCCGCACGTCGTCGCGGGCACCCCCGACCACGCCGTACTGACCTACAGGACGGCGGGCACCTGGCAGTGGGCGCTGGTCGACCTGGCCGACGGCGCCGTCGTGCGGCGCCACGACGCGGCCTCCGCCCCCGCCTCCGTCACCGTCTCCGGCACGCACGTGGCCTGGGCCGAGTCGGACGCCCAGGGCAGGAGCCACGTGGTCGTCGCCCCTCGCGGCACCGGCACCGACCGGCGCTTCGCGATCGGGCAGGCGTCCGGTGACGTGCAGGTCGGCCTCGTGGGCGACTGGGTGACGTACGGCGTGAGCAGCGAACTGACGGCCCAGGACCCGGATCCCCTGTACGCCCTGACGGCCCGTCACCTCACCAGCGGCGCCACCCGCAAGCTCCTCGACCACACGCGGGAGACGGCCACGGCACCCGACGGCACCCTCTACGCCGGCGGCGGCACGGCGGCGGGCGGCGAGGGCCTGTACCGGATCGCCCCCGGCACCGACGGGGCGCCGGTCGCCACCCGCGTGGCGAGCAGCGGCGAGGCGACGAAGGTGACGTTGCTCGGGGACGACATCCCCGACGTGGTCGACCTCGACCGGGACAAGGGCCGATTCCGCCTGGAGTGGCGCCTGTCCCGGGTCAACGTGGCGATGGACGTCACGCTGCGCAACACCCGCACCGGGGAGGTGAAGCGGGCCGACGTGTACCCCCTGTCGACCGGATACGGCGACCCGCACCGCGTCCACCTCGACTGGGACGGTGACGTGGAGTGGAACGGCTCCCGCGGCATGTACTCCGCCGCAGGCGCCGGCCCGTACACCTGGCGGGTCGAGGCCGAGCCGCTCAACGGCATCGGCCCGAAGCTGGTCTCCTCGGGCACCTTCACCGTCGCCCGCGACCCCGGCCTGCACGACTACGACGGCGACGGCGCCCCCGACGTCCTCGCGCGGGACACGGGCGGCCGGCTGTGGCTCAACGACACCTTCGACTCCCGGGAGCAGTACACCTACTTCCAGAACCCGGAGCAGCTGGTCGGCGGCGGCTGGGACGTCTACGACCGGATCGAGGGCGCCGGTGACCTCGGCGGCGCCCCGGTGAGCGACGTGGTGGCCCGGGACCGCTCCGGCGTGCTCTGGCTGTACCTCGGCAAGGGCGACGCGAAGGCCCCGTTCACCTCCCGCATCAGGATCGGCGGGGGCTGGAACGCCTACCGTCAGCTCACCGGCGGCAGCGACCTGAACGGCGACGGCCGGGCCGACCTCGTCGCCACCGACGCCTCGGGCGCCCTGTGGCTGTACAAGGGCACCGGGAACTACAAGGCCCCCTTCGCCAAGCGCGTGAAGATCGGTACGGGCGGCTGGGGGGCGTACGACCAGATCACGGCGACCGGCGACATCGCCGGGGCCCCGGCCGGTGACCTGGTGGCCCGGGACCGCTCCGGCGTGCTCTGGCTCTACCTCGGCCACGGCGACGGCCGCTTCGCGCCCCGCACGCGCATCGGCGGCGGCTGGAACACCTACGACCACCTGGTGGGCATCGGCGACGCCGACCACGACGGCCGGCCCGACCTGTACGCGACCGATGTGCGGGCGTCCGACCCGGGGCCCTGCCTGTACAGGAGCACGGGCGCCTGGCGGTCGCCGTTCGCGGGACGCGCCGAGGTTTCCTGGTTCTTCATGGAGCGCCGGGACTACAACCTCTTCGCCTGACCCGATGGGCGCGGCGGGGCCTTGCAGGCCCCGCCGCGGGTCCGTCCCGTGCGCGTCCCGCGTACCGCGGGACGGGCCGGGCTACTTGCTGACGGCGAAGCGCATCAGGGCGTGCTCGTCGCCCTGCTTGATCTTGCCCGTCTCGTTGACGACCTCCAGCTTCCAGGCCCCGCCGACCCGCACGGCCTTCGCCACGGCACAGCCGTTGTCCTGGCTGAGCAGGCTGGGCCAGATGTCGGCGACCTGCTCGGAGCTGCCGCCGGTCGCGTCGTAGACCTTGAAGCTGATGTTGCGCGCCTTCTGGAAGGAGCTGCCCTTCTTGTAGGCGGCGGCGACGAACACGATCGACGTGATGGCGCTCGGGAGCCGTGCGAACTCGACGGTCACCGTCTCGTCGTCACCGTCCCCGTGGCCGGTCTGGTTGTCGCCGCTGTGGAGCAGCGAACCGTTGCCCATGGGGTCGAGCGAGTCGAGTCCGGCGAGGCGCACCGGGTCCCCGCCCTGCAGGGCGACGGCGATCAGGTCGAGGTCGGTGCCGGTCTTGCGCCGCAGCTTGCCGAGCACTCCGCCGCTGCTGCCGGCGGTGGGGTCCCAGGAGACGCCGATGGACAGGTGCGTGACCCCGTCCAGGTCCGCGGGACCGCCTTCCTTGGTGAGCGTGATCATGTGTGGGTCATCCTCCGTGGTCGTGCCTGTGCCGCAGAGTCTGCCTGGCGCCGGAACCCTTCGTCAGGGCGGGGCGGTCCGTCAGTTTTCGAGAAGCACCGCGGACCCGGCCGCCCCTACCGTCATGGACATGAACTCCATCGACTCCATCACCCTCGAAGTGGCCGACCCCGAGGCCGCCGCCCGCTTCTACTCCGACGCCTTCGGACTCGACGAGTCGCGGGTGCGGGTCCGCGCCTCCGACAGCCCCACGAGCGGTTTCCGCGGCTTCACGCTGTCGCTCGTGGTGGCCCAGCCCGGCAACGTCGACGCGCTGTTCACCGGCGCCGTCGACGCCGGCGCCACCGTCCTCAAGCCCGCCGCGAAGTCGCTGTGGGGCTACGGCGGAGTCGTCCAGGCACCGGACGGCACGGTCTGGCAGATCGCCACCTCGTCGAAGAAGGACACCGCCCCGGCCAGCCGCGACGTGGACGAGATCGTGCTCCTCCTGGGCGTCGAGGACGTCAAGGCGACCAAGCGGTTCTACGTCGAGCAGGGCCTCACCGTGGGCAAGAGCTTCGGCGGGAAGTACGTCGAGTTCGCCACCGGCCCGGACACCGTCAAGCTCTCCCTCTACAAGCGCCGTGCCCTCGCCAAGGTCGCGGGCGTGGCCGCCGAGGGCACCGGCTCCCACCGTCTCGTCGTCTCCGGCGGCACCCGCCCCTTCGCCGACCCGGACGGCTTCGCCTGGCAGCCGGAACTCAGCCACTGATCCGTTAGTTTCCTGTGCATGTCATCACGGGAAACTCCGCGAATACCCGGGCGCCGGGCGCGGGCGAGACTCTGGGCCGTGGCGGGTGTGGCGACCCTCGCGTTCCTCATCGCGCTGGAGATCGCCGCGCGCCGCTACGGCCTGCCGGGGCCGATGACCAACCAGGCCGAGGAGCTGGTGTCCGCCCCCGCGTCGGGGCCGCTGCTCTACGCCGGTCTGGCGCTCACGATGGTGGTCCTGACCTGGCGGGAACGGTTCGTCGCGGCCGCCTTCGCGGTCGGCGTCGACCTCGCCGTCGCGCTGGTGCGGTGGGCGGCGGACGCCACCGCGTCCGGCAGCCACTCCTTCGGCAACGGCGCGCTGTGGGCGGTCCTGGGCTGCGGGGTCGTCGCCGTGACACGGCGCACGGGACCGGAGCGGATCCTCCTGCTGAAGGGCGTCGGGCTGGGCCTGCTGCTGGTGGCCGGCCGCAAGACGGGCGACGCCTGGCTGCTGATCACGTCCAAGACCCGTCCGGACGTCCTCGACCCGTACGTGGCGACCGCCGACCACGCGCTGGGGAACCCCTCGTGGCTGATGGGGCGGGCCGTCGAGGCCACGGGCCCGGTCGGTGAGCACCTGCTGGACTGGGTCTACGTCCAGCTCGCGGTGGCCGCGGTCGTGGTCGCGCTGTACCAGTTGCGCAAGGTGGCGGCCGAGCGCCGCTTCCCGAGCCACCACCTGGTCCGCACCTTCCTGTTGATAGGTCTGCTCGGACCGGGCATCTACATGATCTTCCCGGTGGTCGGGCCGGTCTTCGCCTACGGCACCGGGGCCTTCGGCACCGGCGGCGCGGAGTGGGCGATCGCCGACCTGTGGCCGCACACCCTGCCGCCGGCCGGCACCCCGCACCCGTTCACGTACGACGGGGTCACCCCTCGCAACTGCATGCCGAGCCTGCACACTGCGTGGGCCGTCGTGATCTTCATCCACTCCCGGAAGGGGCCGCGCGTCCTGCGCTGGGCGGGGACGTTCTGGCTGGTCGCCACGCTCACCGCCACGCTGGGCTTCGGCTACCACTACGCCATCGACCTCGTCGCCGGCGTGGTGTTCGCGGTCACGGTCGAGGCGGGGCTGCGTGCGCTGGACCGCGGCTGGGACCGGTCGGGGAGCCTGCTGGTCGCCCACGGGGCGGTGGTGTTCGCCGCGATCCTGGCGTCGACGCGCTACCTGGCGCCGGAGATGGCCCGGCACCCGTGGGTCTTCGGGCCGCTCCTGCTGCTGTCGATGGCCTCGGTGATCCACGGCTACGTACGGACCACGAAGGGGTGGGAACCGGTGGCCGCGGTCGTGCCGCAGCGTCCGGAGCCGCGGCTCGAGGCGGCCTGAGGCGGCCCGGGCGGGGCGGCGGAGGCCGCGTGCCTGCCGAATTGCGAAAGTTGGCAAGTCATTGGATGCTGGGAGGCCCGGGTCCGCAGGAAGCCGCGGACCCGGTTCTCTCGTGGAGACCCGATGAGCGCCCTGCTCCAGCCCCTGACCCACCGGCACGTGCTCACCCTGCCGACGACGCCCCCGGCGGTCCGGGTGGCCCGGGAGACCGCCGAGCAGGCCCTCGCCGAGTGGGGGGTGAACCCCGGGCACCCCGCGGTGGCACCCGCCCTGCTGATCCTCAGCGAGCTGGTCACCAACAGCGTCCGCCACGCGTCCCCGCCCAGCGAGCAGGTGACCGTCACGTACGCGGCCGGCGCCGACTGCCTGGTTTTCGCCGTGCACGACCGGCACCCCCACCGGCCCCGGCTGCACGGCGCGGACTCTGGTGGCCGCCGGACCGGGGGCCTGGCGACCGTCATGGAGCTGACCGGCGCCCTGGGCGGCACCGCGGTGGTCCGGGGCGACGACGACGGCCGGGGCAAGAGCATCTGGATCACCCTCCCCCTGTGACGTGCGCGGCGGCCGGGTTCAGGAGGAGCCGTAGGTCGTCAGGGGCGGGGTGCGCAGGGCGATGACGGCCTTGTCGTCGTGGCCGTTGCCGGGCCGGTGGGTGATCAGGGCACGGCACAGGTCGTCGGGTGCCAGTCCCACCAGCCGGGAGGCGGTCACGGCCAGGGCGTCCAGGCCCCGGTCCAGCGCCTGGCCGGGGACCTCCACCAGACCGTCGGTGAACAGGATGACGGTGCTGTCCACCGGCAGTGTCCGGCAGTGGTCGGGCCGCGGCACTTCGGGCGCCACCCCGAGGGGAAGTCCGGGCTCCACGTCCAGGTACTCCACCCGGCCGTCGGGCAGCAGCACGAGCGGCGGCGGGTGCCCCGCGCTGGACCACCGCAGCTGCCATGCGCCGTCGGCGGGCTCCAGCCGCGCGAGCAGCGCCGTCGCGACGGGGGACTCGTCCAGGGCGGCGCTCATGATCCGGTCGAGCCGGCCGAGGGAGGTGCTGGGCGGGGCGCCCGGGTCGTAGTACAGGGCGCGCAGCATGTTGCGGATCTGGGACATGTCGGCGGCGGCCCGCAGGTCGTGCCCCACGACGTCCCCGATGACCGCCGCGCAGGCCCCGCCGGGCAGCAGCATGGCGTCGTACCAGTCGCCGCCCACGGCGGCGGGCGCGCTCGCCGGGCGGTAGGCCGCGCCCGCGGTGAAGGGCCGCAGGTCGGGCAGGCGGGGCAGCAGCAGCCGCTGGAACTGCTCGCTGCTGTACCGGACCTGCTGGTAGAGGCGGGCGTTCTCGATCGCCACACCCGCCGTGCCGGCCAGCGCGCGGATCACGCCCTCGTCGTGCCGGTCGAAGGGCTGCCCGTCCTTGCGTTCGGAGAGGTAGAGGTTGCCGTAGATCCGGCCGCGCACGCTGATCGCCACCCCGAGCAGGCTGCGCATCGGCGGGTGTCCGGGCGGGAAGCCCGCCGACTCCGGGTGGCGCGAGATGTTCTTGACCCGCAGCGGCTCGGGGTGGTGGATCAGGTGCCCGAGCAGGCCCCGGCCCCGCGGCAGCTCCACCCCTTCCAGGTCGGCCAGCTCCTTCGCGGTGAGCCCCAGCGGGATGAACTCCTCCAGGAACCGGCCCTCCGGGTCGAGGACGCCCATGGCCCCGTAGCGGGCGCCCACCAGGTCCATCGCGGTGCGCACGATGCGGCGCAGTACCGCGGGCAGCTCCAGCTCGCCGGTGATGTTCACCACCGCCTGCAGCAGCTCCTGCAGGGTCCGCTGGGCACGGGCCAGGGCGTGCAGCTGCTCGCCGATCCGGTTGAGGTCGGAGCTGAGCGGCAGGTCGAGGAGCGAGGCGTACGGCTCCGCGGGGCCGCCGTCCGCGGTGTCCTCGCCGTCCGCGGGATCCCCGTCCGCGGGGTTCACGCCGGCCGGGGCCGCCTCGTCCGGTGGGCGCCGCCAGTCCTCCGCCATCGCGCCTGCCTCGTTTCCCGCCGTGCGGATCGTCCTGCGCCCAGCCTGGCCCGGTGTGCGGGGGCGTGCCGCCCGGCCACAGCCGGTCGGAGTACAGCCGGCCCCGTCCGGCCGGGACCGGACTCGTCCCGGCGGATTCGGCCTGACGGGTGGCTCGCGCGAGGATGGGCGGCATGCTGATGAGGACGGGACGGGCGCGACACGCGCAAGACGGCGGCCAGGACGGTGCCCGGGGCGGGTCGACCGGGGCACGCCGCCGCGGTGCGAGAAGGGCGATGGCACGATGAGCACGCCGCTATACCAGTTGAAGGCGGAGTTCTTCAAGACGCTCGGCCATCCGGCGCGCATCCGCGTCCTGGAACTGCTGAGTGAGCGCGAGCACGCGGTGGCGGAGATGCTGCCCGAGGTGGGGATCGAGCCGGCTCATCTGTCCCAGCAGCTCGCGGTGTTGCGCCGGTCGAACCTGGTGGTGTCCCGCAAGGAGGGGTCGACCGTGTACTACTCGCTGACCAGTCCGCAGGTCGCCGAGTTGCTCAGGGTGGCGCGCGGCATCCTCTCCGGCGTGCTCGCCGGGCAGGCCGAACTGCTCGCGGACCTGCGGGCCGGCCAGACCGAGCCGGGAGGTCCGCCCGCGTAGCCGCCGCGGCGCCCGGTCACTTGTGCGCGTGCTCGCCCACGTAGAAGAGCAGCCAGATGAAACCGGCGAGCAGATGCGTGCCGAAGATGTAGAAGCCCGCCCGGAGGGCGACACCGCGCTCGAAACGGCGCTCGGAGTCGTCGCGCCCGCCGCGTCCCGGCCGGCCGGGGGATGCGGCCGTGCCGTCCTGCCGGCTCACCGGCATCCCGATCACCTCTCGTCCGTAGAGGAAGTAAGAATCAAAGCAATTAACGAATTGCACAACTTCGCAAATCTCCTTCAACCGTACCGCCTGCACGCCGCCCCGTGACCGGGCCAGTACCTTGCACCCATGCCTGATCTGAGCCCTTCCTCACCCGCCGAGGCCTACGCGGCCCTGCTCCAGGGCAACGCCCGCTTCGTGAGCGGTGACCGTCTGCACCCCAACCAGGACGCCGACCGCCGGTCGGAACTGGCCCCGCGGCAGCATCCGTTCGCGGTGCTCTTCGGGTGCTCGGACTCGCGGCTGGCGGCCGAGATCATCTTCGACCGGGGGCTGGGCGACCTGTTCGTGGTGCGGACGGCCGGCCACGTGGCGGGCGCGGAGGCGCTGGGCAGCGTCGAGTACGGGGTCAAGGTGCTGGGCGCCCCGCTCGTGGTGGTGCTCGGGCACGACTCCTGCGGCGCGGTCACCGCGGCCGCCGAGGCCGAGCGCGGCGGGACGGCACCGGCCGGCTACATCGGGGACGTGGTGGAACGGGTGATCCCCAGCGTGCTCGCGGCACGCGCCCTCGGCCGTACCGGGATCGACCAGTTCGTGGACGAGCACATCCGCCGGACCGTGGACGGCCTGGTGGGACGTTCGGCGCTGCTGGCGGACGAGGTGGCCGCCGGCCGGTGCGCGGTGGTCGGCCTGTCCTACCGCCTGGCCGGCGGAACGGTGAAGCGCGTGGCGGCCCACGGGCTCCCGGAGCAACCGGCGTGACCGGCCGGCGGCGTCGCCCGGGCGGCGTCGGCCGGAGCGCGGCTGGACACCGACGGGCCGTTACAATCCGGAGCCATGGCCCTGACCGTGAGCGACGTGGAGCGGTTCGAGGCCTCCAGGCCCCGTCTGGAGGCCATCGCCTACCGCCTCCTCGGCTCCGCGAGCGAGGCCGAGGACGCCGTGCAGGAGACCTTCCTGCGCTGGCAGGCGGCCGACGTGGAGCGCGTCGAGGTCCCCGAGGCCTGGCTGACGAAGGTCCTCACCAATCTGTGCCTCAACCAGCTCACCTCGGCCCGCGCCCGCCGTGAGACCTACGTGGGCCAGTGGCTGCCCGAGCCGCTGCTCGACGGCGACCCGATGCTCGGCCCGGCGGAGACGGCCGAACAGCGCGAGTCGGTCTCCCTCGCGGTCCTCGCGCTGCTGGAGCGGCTCTCACCGGGCGAGCGGGCGGTGTACGTCCTGCGCGAGGCCTTCCAGTACACGCACCGGGAGATCGCCGCGATCCTCGACATCACCGAGGACGCCAGCCAGCAGACCCTGCACCGCGCCAGGAAGCACGTCGCGCGGGGCAGGGCGCGTACGGAGATCGACGAGGCCGCGGCCCGGCGGGTCGTCGACGAGTTCCTCGCGGCGGCCACCAGCGGCCGGACCGAACCGCTGGTCCGCCTGCTCACCCAGGACGCCGTGTCGATCGGCGACGGCGGCGGAAAGGTCCCGGCCCGGGCCAAGGCGTTCGAGGGCGCCCGCGCCGTGGCGACGTTCCTGCGGGGCCTGTTCAAGCCCGGCAAGGCCAAGCGCGACCTGGCCGGCGGCACCGCGGAGGTCTACGCCGCCACCGCCAACGGCGACCCCGCCGTGGTGGCCGTGGTGCACGGCCGGGTCGTCGGGATCATGTGCCTGGAGGTGACCCCCGAGGGGATCGCGGGCTTCCGCAACCAGGTCAACCCCGACAAGCTCGAACGCGCGACGCGCCGCTGGGCGGCCACCGACCACGGGGAACCCCTGTTCCACGCCTTCTGACCGGGCTGCCCGGACCGGACGGACCGATTCGACCGGACTGTGGCGCACGTCACTCCCCGCCCCTGTCAGGAATCGGCGGGCTGCCCGGTTCAAGGGGCGAGTCCCGCTGGTGACACCTCAGCGGTCCGAGACAAGGGAGCACGCCATGCAGCACGTCACGCCGCACCGCATCGTCGTCCTGGGCGCCGGATACGCCGGAGCCGTCGCCGCCGGCCGTCTCGCCAGGCGGCTGCGCCCGCAGGACGCCGCGATCACCCTCGTCAACGCCGAGCCCCACTTCGTCGAACGGGTCAGGATGCACCAGCTCGCGACCGGCCAGGAGCTCAGGCCCCGGCCGCTCGACGAGATGTTCGCGAAGACCGGGGTCGAGGTGCGGATCGCGAAGGTCACCGGCGTGGACACCGACCGCGGGACCGTCTCCGTCACGGATCCGGACGGTGCCGGTGAGCTGGCGTACGACACCCTCGTCTACGCCCTCGGCAGTGCCTGGAACCCGCAGGACGTCCCCGGCGCCGTGGAGCACGCCCACGAGATCGCCGGCCGCCCCGGAGCGCTCCGGCTGCGCGAGCGCCTTGCGGGGCTGGCGGCCGGGCGGCCCGTGGTCGTGGTCGGCGGCGGGCTCACCGGCCTGGAGGCCGCGACCGAGATCGCCGAGGCCCGCCCCGACCTGGACGTGACGCTCACGGCCAGTGGCGGACTCGGCGACTGGCTCTCCCCCAGGGGCCGCCGCCACCTGCGGAAGGTTTTCCACAGCCTGGGCATCACCGCGCGCGAGAACGCCGCCGTCACCGCGGTGGCCGCCGACCACGTCGTCACCGCCGACGGCACGAGCGTCCCGGCCGACGTCACCGTGTGGACGACGGGCTTCGCCGTCCACCCGATGGCGAAGGCCACTTCGCTGGACGTCACGGGGAGCGGCCGGATCGTGGTCGACGCGACCATGCGCTCGGTCTCCCACCCGGACGTGTACGCCGTCGGCGACGCGGCCCTGGCGGCGGGCCCCGGCGACAAGCCCCTGCGGATGTCGTGCGCCTCGGGCGTGCCCAGCGCCTGGCAGGCCGCCGACGCCATCGCGGCCCGCCTGACCGGCCGGAAGCTGCCAGAGGTGGCGCCGCGCTACTTCAACCAGTGCATCTCGCTGGGCCGCAGGCAGGGCCTGATCCAGTACGTCACCGCCGACGACCGCGCGGTGCGCGCGGCCCTGACGGGACGGACGGCCGCCCTCTACAAGGAACTGGTCTGCAGGTCGGCGGCCTGGGGCGTCGCCAACCCGACCCTCGGCGTTCCGGCCCGCCGCCGTCCGGTGGCACCCCGGACCCCGGAGCCGGCCCCGGTGCGCTGAGGGACGGCCGCGCTCAGCGCACCGGGAACCCGAAGTCGTACCCCTGCTCCGCCAGCCAGGGCAGGACCTGCCGCAGGGCCTCGACGGTCTGGGTGCGGTCGCCGCCGGCGTCGTGGAAGAGGATCGTCGGCCCGTTGGGCAGCTCCCGCTGGACGGTGGCGACGATGGCGTCCGTGCCCGGCCGCTCGAAGTCCTTGGTGTCCACGTTCCAGCCCAGCGGGCGCATGCCCCGGGAGGCGGCGAGCCCCCGACTGTAGGGGGTGAAGGCCCCGCCGGGCGCCCGGTAGTACATCGGCCGTACGCCCCCGGACGCCTTGGTGATCATGCGCTCGGCGTCGAGGATCTCCTTGGACTGGTAGGCCTCGGACTTCTTGTCCATGGCGGTGTCGTGCGACACCGAGTGGTCGCACAGCCGGTGCCCGGCCGCGACGACGTCCTTCACGAGGTCCGGGTGGGCCTGGGCCTGAAGGCCCGTCATGCAGAAGGTCGCCTTCACCCCGTACTCGTCGAGCAGGTCGAGCACCTGGGGCGTCCACGCGGGGTCGGGGCCGTCGTCGATGGTGATGTTCACGCCGCGCGGCCCCGCGTCCGAGGCGTGCGCGATGCCGATGTCGACCGGCTTCGGGTCGTCGCCCGGCGTGGCCGGCGCGGACGCCTGCGGCGCCGGACCGCCGCCGACGGACTCGGCCTGCGCGGTCCACACCGAGGCGCCGACGGCGAGCACCGTCACACCGAGCGCGGCCCCGACCACCTTGCCGTACCAGCCCCGTCCACCACCGTGCCGCGCCATGTCCGCCGCCCCGCCTTCGCGTAGTCCCTCGCCGCCGGTCCTCGACGACGTCGGGGACCACATGGCAGGACGACGGACGCAGGCCGCGGGATCCGTCCGTTACCGATCACGGACAATCCGAGAGGAATTCGCGGACAACTCGACCGACGACGGCTCACGCGAGGGCGAGGTAGTGCCAGAGACAGGCCCCGGCCCCGTGCGGGCCGTGCCCGAACCGGCAATCCAGTACGCCGGTACGAGGGAGAAGGTGTTGAGGGGGACCTTGTCCCAAGGCTTCTCCTCCTGCTCCCGGATGTCGGCCGCGACCTTCTCGGCGATCGGCGCCGGCATGACGACATCCTCCACCGTGGCGTTGGGCAGCAGGAACAGCCAACCGGCCGGCGGGGCGGCGAACATGCGCAGCCGGGCCGTGCGCGTCGGCATGCACCAGTACATCGGCCGGGCAGACGACGGTGGCGCCGAAGGCGATGAGCCACCACTCGTCGGTGCTCGGCCGAACGGAACCGACATGATCGCGGCCCCCTGCCGGGCGGAAGCCCAGACACCCCGGCCGCCTCGGCGTGAGCGTGCCTTCCGGCATCGGGGGCCGGTCGACGCCCGCCGTGTGCCGGCAACGTCACGCGTCGTCCGTGCCGGTGCGGGGCCGGGAGCGGAAGGTGCGGCGGCAGGTGTCGGGCGGCACGCCGAACGTGCGGTTGAAGTGCCGGGGGAGGTGGCGGGGGCTCATCGGCGCCCCGCGGGCCAGGTCCGGTACGCCGACCGGTCGGTCCAGGCGCGCGATCGCCCAGGGAAGCAGCGCGGCGAGCGAGTGCTCGTCCCGCGTGGGCCCCGGCGCGGCGACGAACCGGGCCTGGCCGCCCGCCCGGGGGCGGCCAGGGAGCTAGCTGCCCCGGACACACCGCACCGGCCGCGACCGACGAGGACGGCCGGTCCGACCAGACCTCCTCGTCGACGCCGTCGCACGCCGCGGCGGCACCGAGCGGCGCGCGGTGGCCCCGGGCCGGGACATCCACGCCGTCGGCGCACCGCTCGCGGTGGAGGCCGTGCACCGCGTGCTCACCGGCCGCACCCGCACCACCGGTGTCGCCTCGTCCGGCGCCCTCCTCGACGCGCCGGACTTCCCGAACGCCCTGGCTCCGCACCCGACCTGGGCACTGGGCACTGGGCACTGGGCACTGCTCGAGCTACGGACGGTGTCCTGACCCCCGTCCGGTCACCGCCGGGGACGGGCGGGCCGGTCCTCACGCCCCGGAGGGCTTGGCCTCTCCGGACGCCTCCGCTGACGCCTCCGCTGACGCCCTCGCGGCGTCCAGCGCGTGGACGATGCGGGTCAGGTCGGCCGGAGCGGCCGCGAGGCGGACCCGCTCGCCCGCGTCGTCGATCTCGGCGACGTGCCAGCTCCGGGGAACGGACTCGCCGTCGCCGCCACGCAGGCGCCGTACGCCCCCGACGGAGAGCCGCCGCACCGGGATCGGCCGTGCCGCGAACCGTCCCGGACCGGGGTGGGGAACGACCGCGGGCGGGCCGTCGCCGAACACGATGTGGGTGCCGAAGTGGTTCGGGTTGTAGTCGGTGCTCTCCAGGAAACGGGCGGCGAGGAACACGTCACGGCCGTCGTGGCCGCCCCCGCCGCCCTCGGCGGCGGACTCGCGGAGTGCCGCCCCGGCCGTCGCGGCCCGCCCGGGGGCGCGCACGCGGGTCGCGCGCCAGGCGAGGGCGAGGAGGCCCGACGTGGCGAGCGTTCCGGCGACTGCCCAGGTGAGGGGCACGGGAGAGGCCGGCAGTCCGAGGGGGTGGAGGTAGCACAGCGGCAGCAGCCACAGGGCCGTGGCGACCAGCACGCCCAGGAACGGCAGTACCGACGGTAGTACCTCGTCGTCGGGAAGCCGGCGCCCGCGCAGGTGCACCAGCAGCCGGGCGGCCGGCCAGCCGGCGGCGAGGGCGAGCGCGGCCGCGAGGACGGCCACCGAACCGGCGCTGGCGAACTGCTCCCGCCAGACGTGGTGTTCCCCGGTCACGACCCTCACCCGACCGCGCCACAGGGTGAGTTCGACACGGTCACCGGCCCGGAACTCCCGGGCCGCGTCCCGCGAGACCATGACCCGCTCCAGGGGCCGGGCGTCGCCGAAGTACAGCCGGCTGGGCTGCTTCGCCTCGCCCACCTCGGTCCGCGCGATCACGGCGTCCAGGCCGGTCAGACACTCGTCGCGCTCGGCGGACGGCGTCCCGGCGGCACACGGGACGGCCGAGGACCACGCCTCCTTCGTCGCCCCGGTGACCGGCACGAACCATGCGGCCGCCCCCGCGCCCGCGAGCAGCAGCACGCACAGGACCGCGGGCACGGCGACGCCGCGCCCGGCCGTGCGCCTGGAGATGACGGCGAGATGGTCCGACTCGGGTTCCCCGTGACGGCGGTGCAGCGCCCGCAGCGCGTCGAGCGTCGCGTCGAAGTCCGCCCGGTCCTTCCCGGACACGGACAGCGGAAGGGGCAGCCGCCGCGTCCGGCCGTCGCGGGACAGCACGCCGACGCGGAAGTACTCCTCCCCGTGCCGCCCGTACTGGATGTGGACGCGCAGGTCGGCGATGTCCCGCCAAGGAACGCTCCGGCGACGGCGCAACAGCGAGCCGGTGTGCACGCCGTACGCGTCCGCGCTCACCTCCAGGGTGATCCCGTGGAGGAACGCGACGCCCACCAGGGCGGCCAGCAGCCCGCCGCCCACCCACCCGTCCACGAACTCGCCCGTGTACACCAGGCGCCCCGCGGCCAGGACGGCCCCGGCCGCGCCCAGCCCGACGAGGACCCACAGGGGCCGGGTGCGCGGGGAGCGGCAGTTCACTTCCTCACCGACGGTCATGACCGCAGGGTCCCACCGGGCGTGCCGCTCCCGCCTGTACGGCACCCGGCAGTCTTGTGGCCCGCGGAACTGCCGGGTGCCGGTGGGCGGCGGAGCACCCGGAGGGCGCCGGGCCGGACCTCGGTTGGTGACATGGGTCACACAAAAAGTGCGGTGTACGCGGGCAACTGTGCCCTTGTGTGCGACTTGTCCGTCCGTCACCGGACCGTTTCCGGTGGGGGCGGGAAAAGTCACCTGTGGCGGTGATCAGTCAGGTCATACGATCGCCGGGGTGTCGTCCCGCGTGAGCACCCCGCGAGCACGATGCCCATCACACCTTTTCGCCACCCGATCAGGGGCCCATGTGAAGATTCGCCGTGTTCTCGCAACCGCCGTCGCCGCCGCCGTGATCTCACCGGTCGGCCTCCTGTCTGCCGCGCCCGCCTTCGCCGACGAGAAGCCCGCCACGCAGCAGACGCAGAAGGCGAAGCCGACGACCGAAGAGCTCGAACAGGCCGTCGAACGCGCGCAGAAGGAGTACGACGCCGCCGTCGCCGCGGTGAACGACGCCGTCAGGTTCCTCAAGGAGGACATGGAGGCGGAGACCTACCCGACCAAGGCCGCGGTCGTCGAGACCGAGCAGGCCGCGGCGGCGGCCGCCAAGGCCAAGACCGAGGCCGACCAGGCCGTCGTGGACGCCCGGGCGAAGCTGGACGCCGCCACCACCGACGAGGACAAGGCCACCGCGCAGACGGCGCTGGACGAGGCCGAACAGGCCGCCGAGGAGGCCGCCGACGCCAAGACGGCCGCCGACACCAAGGCCACCGAGGCCAGGACCGCCCACGACGACGCCCGCGTGGCCCAGGCTCGGAAGATCGGCCTGCTCCAGAAGGCGAGGGACGAGGCCAAGGAGAAGCTGGCCGACGCCGAGAAGGCGCTCGCGGACGCCGAGGCCGACGACGAGGGAGACGACGAGGGCGAGGAGCCGGGGGAGGAGCCGACGGGCGACTGCGTCCCCGAGCCCGGGCTCACCGCCGTCGTCACCGGCCTGCCGGACAAGGTCGTCGGCGGCACCACGGAGACCTTCACCCTCCGCGTCACCAACGGCACCGGCGGCACGATGGACGCGGTGTACCCGTACGTCGGTGTCCACGGCTTCGACACCAAGGGCTTCAAGGAGCTCGACTCCTACCTGGACCTGGAGTGGTCCACCGCCGCGAACCCGGCCTGGCGCGACGCCGACCTGATGGACGCGTCCTCCCTCGGCTCCCTCAAGGCGAAGGCCTCCGTCGACGTCAGGCTGCGGCTCAAGGTCGACCCGGACGTCCCGGCCGGCCAGGGCGCCGCGTTCGTCACTGCCGACTACGTCAACGAGGACGGCTCCTGCGGCGGTTACCCGGACCTCGACGCACACGAGTTCCAGATCCTGGCCAAGGCCGACGGCGGGGGCACTCCGGCCAAGGACGAGGACACCGAGGCCAAGCCCGGCAACACCACCGAGCAGGGCGGCGCGTCCACCACTGCGGTGAACACGTCCGGAGGCGGTGGCGGCGGCTCGCTCGCCCGGACGGGTTCGAGCGACGCCCTGCCGAAGGTCGGCCTGGCGGGCGGCGCGGCGCTCGTCCTCGGCGCCGGCGCGGTACTCGCCGCCCGCCACCGCAGGACGTCCACGGCGGCCTGACCTCTCGGACGAGACCGACCGGCGCCCCTTCCCGCGAGGGCGCCGGTCGACGGCCACTCAGGTCACTCGCCCCGCCCCCCGCGCGCTCCCCCTGGTCGGACGAAGTCCAGGGCAGCAGTCCAGCCGAGCCGGACAGGCGTGCAACGGCACGGTCAGGCCGGCCTCCTCGCACCAGCCCGATCAGTGCGAACTCCGCTCGACGACGCCGTCCGGGACGCGCGGCACGCTGTCAGGTGAGCGTGCCCGCGGCCACGCCCAGCAACGTCAGACCCAGGAAGGCCGAACCCCAGACCAGTGCATGGCGTATGCAGCGGTACTTGGCCCAGACGATCTGTGACAGCGCCGCCAGTTGGCTCAGGTCCCGGGCCATGAGGTCGGTGTGCCGCACCATCTCCTCCAGGTGCCCGGCCGACAGCGCCAGCCTGGCGTCGCCGAAGTAGTGGGTACGGGCACGGCGGGGGTCTCCGAGCCGTGGAGTCACGGCCAGACCCAGCAGGGCGAGTGCCGGAACGCAGGCGCCGCATCCCACCCAGAGAAGAAGCTGCGGGACAACGGCGTACTGCCGAGGAACGATGACGCCGCTGCCGATCGCACCGAGCAGGGCGGTCAGGGCCGCGCCCAGTGACGCCAGCATGAGGCCGGCCTTGCCGTCGGCCTTCAGCAACTCCTCGCGGACCTCGGACAGCAGGACCCTGGCCAGTTGCGTCTCCCGTTCGGAGCGGGGCTCGGCGGGCGGGTCGGCGTCGCCGTTCTCCCCTGGTTCGGTCATGCTGGCGTCCTCCCTCGGAGTCGGACGGCCGCCCCGCTGGGTGCGGGACGGCCGTGTTGCTGCGCGTCCGTGGCCGGCGGTCCGCCTCAGACCGCCGACGAGCGGCGGATCTCGTCCTCCAGCGCGTTCACCGCTTGGCGGACCCGTATGTTCATTGCCGCCGTGTGCTCGCGGAACGCGGCCTCGGATTCCGCACGGTGCCGCCTGACCTCCTGTTCCACGGCGTCCTGGGCGATCTCGAAATCGGCCAGGGCACGGCGTTCGGCCAGCCGGACCTCTTCCTCATGGATCTTCACCGCGCTGTTGCTCGCGCTGGTCAGCATGCGGTCGTACGCGGACTCGCCGCTCAGGTACTTCACCAGGACGGGGAGCACGTCGAGGAAGACGAACAGCAGCCGGACCAGCCAGATGCCCACGAACAGCACCGGATTGCCGGTCGCCAGCTCTTCGAGTGCCCGCATCCTCTCCAGGACACCTATCTCCTTCTGCTTGGCGCGCTCCTCGTCAAGCCGTTGCTCGACTCCTTCGGCCCGGGCCTTGAGAAAGGCGCCACGCGACACCGACTGCTCGGCTTCGATCTTCGATACACGGCTGTTCAGGGTGGCAAGTCGCCTCTCGTTCTCCTCGGTGCGGTGGGTCGTCCGGTAGTCCTTTGCCTTGTCGCGCAGGCGCAGGCATTCCGATGTCCGCTGGTACAGGCCGGTCGCCGCCATGCGGACCAGTCGGCGGCACTCGTCACGCACCTCGGAGTCGAGGGCCTCCAGCCTGCCGGTGTCCTCGTCCACCCGCTTTTGCAGGGCAGCGGTGTCCGTGCGCAAGGCGGCCAGCTCCGCGGCCTTCTCGTCCGGGGACTTCCCGAAGGAGAGGATGTACGACCCGTCGCAGCCCTTCGGGACCGTGGCCCGAGCCGTGGACGGTACGGGGTTGCAGCGGATCAGGTTCGTGCGCAGCGCGTCGATCGCGTCGGTGCGCTCGTCGGCGACGTGCTCTTCGATGGCCGTCTGGAAGATGCGCAGCACCAGTGGTTCGGCGATCACCGCGCCGAGCAGCACGGCGATCAGCATCCGCAGCAGGAGCGGCCCGGCCCGGCGCCGCGCGTTGGGCTGGGGGGTGACCAGCCAGCGGTCGAGGTTGAGCACGAACAGCATCCAGATGACCGTCGGTACGGCGGCCACGAGCGAGACCCCGCCGAGTGCCTCGGTGGCGAAGTTCCACATGGAGAACGCCGCGATCACCGAGGTGCCGAGCACCACCCCGCCGAGCGCCGTGTACTTGCTCCGCTCGTATCTGACCCTGCCGAGCAGTTCCTCGTCGACACCGGTCAACGTGCGCAGCCGCCGGCCGGCGTCCAGGCCCGGGGGCCGGGGGGCGGAGCGGGCACCGGCACGGCCACCTGCCCCGCGGGGGACCGGCCGACCGCCCCCGTCCCTGTCACGGGCAGAGTCCGGGGCGGGACCGTCGGACGTACCGGAAGCCGAATCCGGCGCACGGTTCGTCAGCATGTCACTCAACGACATCGTCCTCGTCCTTGACGAAACCACCCTGCGGACGGGGTGAGCTCTCGCGCGCCGGGTTCGGGCCACCGCGGTGTGCCGGCCCCGACTCGACCATCCGGACGTCGGCGGCGGCGCCGACGCCGGATGCCTTCTGGCTCTTCGTCTCCCGCAGGACCTGTTCCAGGACCTGCTGGTAGTCGACGTACTCGTTGCCGCCCATCTGCCGCAGCAGTGTCAGCAGCATGTCGCGCCGGATCTGAGTCTCCGCCGTCTCCCGGTTCCGTGCGTGGGCCCGGTCCGCGGCCTCCGCCTCGTGACGGCGGGCCGCTTCCTCTCCGGTGGACCGGTGGATGCGGGCCGCGGCCTCGGTGACGTCGATCTCCTTGCGGGCGATGCCGAAGGCGTCCACGTGATCGGAGCCCTGGGCCAGCAACTCCGCGATCCGAAGGGCGTCCTGCGTTTCGAAGTCCCGCTGCCCGCGCTGGAGTTCCCACGAGCGTCGTTCGTCCCGCAGCTTCTGCTCCCAGTCGCGCAGATCGTCCGACGCGTGCACCTCCGCGCTGACGAACTCGACGCTCATGCCGGCCACCCGTGGCGGCACGATGGCGCTGTAGGCCGTCATGCGGTGGCCCACTTCGGTACGGACCGCGTTGACCTCCTCCACCCGGTGTCCGGCGCTCACCCTGGGCAGGTCACCGTCGCCCATCAGGTAGGCACGCAACGGGACGGTGACGTCGATGACGCCCTGGCGGGCGATGACGGCCGGATCAGTCACCTGGCAGGTGAAGGACGCCCGGACCGTGAAGTTGTCGGCCTCGCTCACCGACGGGAGCGTGCGCTCCACCTCGACGAGACGGGCCCGGGTGTCGACGAGACTGACCGAGGAGGCGTCGAGCACATCGGGGTGGGCCGGGTCGAACACCATGCCTTCGGGGAAGGGGCGGTAGTTGCCGCCGACCCGCAGAACGTAGACCGCGCCGGGCGGCAGCTGAGGCATGTCGTCGCGGCGTCGGCGACGAGACCACCAGGCACCCTGGACGGTGGCCAGGACTTGCTCGGCGATGACCGGGTAGTTCACTTGCTTCTGCCTCCTTGAGCTGTTGTGGGAGAGAGGGAGGGCCACGGGGAGTGCGTCCGGCCGCCGGGAGTCCGCCGGCGCTCAGGCACGCAGCGACCCGAGGAGCACCTGCGCCAGGTGGTGGGCGCCTGGAATCGAGTGATCGGGATGTTTCATGGCAATGGACAGGTGGTGGCGCAGTGCGGCCCACTGGCGCCCGTCCATGGCGCCGCGCATGGCGGCGCCGAGATCGCCGACCGCTTCGGTGACGTGCGGGTCGTCCCGCAGGTGCACCAGCGTGCGGCACAGCGCTCCGACGGCCGGTTGGCGGTTGCCGCTGTTCAGGACGTCCGCCCACAGGGCCCCGAGGTGACGGGCGCTGTCCGGCACCGTGCGCAGCAGTGCCGCGGCGACGGGCTCGGGCGTGGCGAGCCTGGTGGAGCCGAGGAGCTGTACCGCGGTGCGCAGTGCGACCGACCGTTCCCGTGAGCCCGGCGGCGCGCCGATGACGACGGTCCGTACGAACCGGAGGATGAAGCGCGAACGCTCCGCATCCCGTTCCGCGGTCTGCAGCAGCAGAACCAGGGATCGGCGGGCCGCGAAGGCCACGCGTTCCCCGCGCTGCGTCAGGAACCAGAGCCAGTTCAGCGCCTCCAACCGGTAGAGCGACCCCAGGGGTCCCGTCAGTGCCATGGCCGCCGTCACGGCCCGGCCGGCTCCGCTGTTGTCGGTCCAGCTCAGCGTGATGTTCAAGGCCTGCGGGGCGAGGTGCTCGACGTCGCACATGAAGCCCAGCGTCAGCGCGGCGGTCACCCGCTGGCCGAGGCCTCCCTCGGACCACGTCTTCAGCATGTTCTCGTCGACTTCGACCAACGCGTACCGGGCCAGGAGTGCGGTTGCGCGGGCCACCTCCGTCCGGGTGCTCAGGTCGCCCAGCAGAGCCAGCTCTCCCAGCCACTGGCGCAGCGGGTACCACAGCTCGTAGCCGTACAGGTCGTACAGCTCTGCGATGACGAATTCGCGTACCCGGGGCTCGGTGAAGACCAGCCGCCGTTCACTGCGTCCGGCGTCCCTGCCCGGCTCGGGCCGGTGCTCGACCTTCACGAGTCCCGCTGCCCGCTCCTTCCACCGGGCCCGGGACTGGCGGACCACCGCACCGTTGGACGCCGCACCGTTCGGCGCCGCACCGTTCGGCGCCGCACCGTGGTCGGCCGACTCCGTCGCCGGTGCCTCGCCACTCTGCTCCCAGTTGCGCACATGGGTGGCGAGGGCGGCACACTCCTTCTCGAACGTCCTCTCCGGAATGCCCTCCAGGAAGGCCAGGGCCGCGAGCGGGATCAGATCGTCGGCGGACGGCTGCTTGCGGAACACCTCGCGAACCAGCTCACGGCACCGGTCCTGCAGGGTGTCCAGCGCCTTGTCCGCGCCCTCCCTCGAGAGAGTCACGGCCGCGGCGACGACGTCCGCGGGCCTGCCCAGTTCACCGACCCGCTGCCGCAACTCCTGCTCGACGTGCGGGGCGAGCGGAGCCTGCGACAGCCGCGTCCTGCAGTGTTCGAACAGCTCCCCGGGATTGGGAGACCGCCAAGCCACACAGTGGTCCTGCAGGGCCAGCCTCCGACGGGTCGAGTCGTCCGCGGTGATCACGAGGAACGACTTCTTGCGCCGCAGTTCCTCGATCAGGCGCCCGATCGCGTACTCCTGGACGGCATCGACGTGCAGTTCGCCGACGTAGTCGAAGATCAGGTAGCCCTGACCTGCCTTGAGGTCGCGCGATCCGGCCAGGTCGGCGAGGGAGTTGGCGGGGGACAGGCTGCGCAGCGTGGCCCGGTCGCCCATCTTCTTCCTGAGCAGTGCGAGGGAGCCCGCCCGCCGACCGCAGTTGCCCGGCCCGGTCAGCACCACGAAAGGGTTTGCGCCCAGCTTCCCGAACGCATCGTCGAAGCAAGGCCGCGGCGGGACGTAGAAGCGCAATGCGCGGTCGGCCTCCTCGGGGGCGATGATGCCGGGGGCGAGTCCGGGCGACGAGACGGAGCCGAAACCGAAGGCCGCTCGGGAGGCGTCGACGACGCCGTAGAAGTTGTTGTTGACCAGCTGGTGGACCCGGCCGAGATCGTCGTAGCCCCGGCTGTCCTCCTCGCGCTCCTCCGTTGCCCGGCTCCGCTCGGGATCGGCCTCCGGTCCGGGGCCCGGCTCGACCCCCGCCTCACCGGTCTTCGCCGGGCCGTCGGCGTCGTCCGGTACGGGGGAGACGATGTCGTCTTCGGGACCGGGCACTGGGGGTATGGCCGATCCGTCGTCCTGAACCGGTCCCTCAGTCACCCGAGCCCCCGAAGCCGAATACGGCCCCCCGGGCGTCGACGGAGCCGGTGACATGGGTGACGTTGATCTTTTCTGCCCGGTACTCGTGGCCGGTCGCCGTTCCGCCGGCACCTGTCCCGGCCGTTGCACCGGAGGGAGCGTCAGCGGAGCTCCCCGGAGCCGTCGGTTCCGTCGTCGTCTCCGGCGCCGCAGCCCGGACGTCCCGTGGCGCGGCAGCGTGGGCACCGAGCACGGGTACGCGGATCCAGGCGGTGTCCTCGTAATCCTTCACCCGGACGCCGACCGGGGTGAAGTCCTCTGAGGTGAGAGTGGTGTGGCCGCCCTGCACGACGGACCGGTAGACCCCGTCGGACAGCAGGAGGACCAGATCGGCCTCGGTGCGCGCGTCCAGGGACGCGTAGAGCGCGGGCGCGTTCAGCAGACGCGCCGTGGCCACCACGGCTGCCCCGGCGAAGCCGTTGTCGGCCAGTTCCACCAGACCGTGGTGGATGGCGGCGCGGAGCCGCATCCGAGCCTCCGGGACGCGCTGGAGGTTGTACTCGCGCAACTCGGCGACGAGGTGGCGGACGTAGTCGTCCACAATGCGAGGTTCCTGGCCGTCGACGGGACGGACCGCCAGCTGCTCGTCTCCCTTTCGCTGGATGTGCCACTGGGCCCGGTCCAGGCCCGAGGCCCTGGCGGCGCGGTCGAGAAGTCGCGGCAGGTCGTGCTGGATTTCGGACTGCCTACGGTCGTTCCTGCTTCCGTAGGCCTGTGCGTCCACGGCGATGCAGGTACATGGATAGAAGTCAGGCCACGAAGCCACCTGATCATTTCCTCTCTGGGCAAGCGGTGGGCAATGAGCGCCCACGAGTGCTGCACGAGAGGCTAGGAGGGTTGGCGGGAAAGAATTCCGTATCAGTACGGGTTGTCAGCACCGATTTTGGCGAAATCAAGCAGCTTCGGAACGTCACATATGGTTATGGCTCGGTAACTGCGTTCCACCAGTCCCAGTGCTGTCAGCGCGGCAAGGTTCTTTTCGGCCGTGTTGAGTTTCAGTCCGGCGAGGGACGCGACTTCCTTCTGCGTCAGCGTGACACCGAGATCGCACCGCTTGCCGTCGCTGTCCGGTGTGGGCTGGGCGTACGCCTGGCACAGTTCGGCCAGGACTCGGGCCAGCCGGGTCAGGGAGTCGTAAGCCTGGAAATCGATCCGCCGCCTGTTGGCCCAGCGCAGTCGAGCACACAGCATGTGGATGACGGCTCGCATGGCGTCCGGGTGGCCGGAGAGGAAGGACTCCAGCGCCCGCACCTGGAGAACCCGGGCGCTCACATCACTGCATGCGATCACTGTGCCGGACCGGGGGCGCTCTTCGAAGGCCGCCATCTCACCGACCAGATCACCGGCTATGCGGACGGCGAGCAGCATGTCGTAGCCGCTCTCCGCGCTGCCGACCACCTTCACGACGCCATCCATGATCAACAGAACGTGCCGGCTGTCGTCGCCCTGCTGAAGCAGGGCGCGATGAGCCGGGTAGATCATCGGTGTTCCCTGGCCCAGGAGCTCTTCTCGTGTCGTTCGCCGCAGGCGACCGAGGAAGGTGGACGGCGGCCACGTCTGATTCACCAGCACTCCCGTTGTTCCGCTCTATGACGCAGCGTGCCGTTAAGTCCGGTCCATGGTCCCGTCGGGCGAGTTCCTGCACACGGGTATGACGGGATGTGGCCTGATCCCTTCCTTCTCGGCGAAATCTGGCTGAACACGCCTTTCAGGCAGCCTCGGTGCCTGGGGCTCTTTCCCGGGGTGCTTCGTGGCCGTGGCGCTGGGTGTCGCGGTGGTGGCGATGAGCGCGCCCGAGGACCGTGCCGGAGGCCGGCCGAGCTGGATCACGTAGCAACGCGTGAGCTCGGCAGGGAGGCCGCTACCAGTGCGGTCGACGATCTGCGGCGCTGGACGAGCCGGGGCCGTGTCGTCATGCCGGAGATCATGGAGGGCCACCTGGGCGCCGCCGGTCCGTCCGTGCCCGCTACCGCGCGCTGTACCTCGATCTCGCCGACGCGGTGAACGTGGCGCTTGCCGCCGATTACCACACGGGCTCGATGCTCACCCTCGACCGACGTGACTTCGGAGCACTGCGCCCGCTGAGCCGTCACAAGGTATTCCGGGCATTCCCCGACGACCTGCCGCTCTGACACAGAGACCTCATCGATCAAGTGCCCACTCCCACGACGAGCTTGTGCTACGACCATTGACGACGCCTGCGAAGACGGCCAGCCGCGATGACAGGTGCGTCGAGGCGTCGCGGTTTCAGCGACTCCGAGTCGAGGCGTGCCGCCGATCCCAATTGACCCAACCCCTTGCGTCGGGCCTCGGCTCACGACCCCGCCGGCCGGTTCCCCCTGCCTCGGTGGGGGTTCCTCTGGCGCGGGTCGTGGGATGGGAACGGCTGGCCGATCCACATGTCCCGATGGCGGCTCTCTGGGCCGAGCTCCTGCGAGCGTTGTGATGCCAATCTTGCTGGAGGGGCCCTGCTCTAGACCGCAAAGAACCCCCTGGTCAATGACCTGGGGGTTCATTTTGGAGCGGGTGACGAGAATCGAACTCGCGCTCTCAGCTTGGGAAGCGACGGCGCTTGGACGGGTTCTATGGCTCTGACCTACGCAGACATCGTCTACTTGAGTGGCCGTGAGGGTCGGCTCGCACCGCTGTTGACCGTAGTTTCCCGCTCTTACGGGCACGCTATGGGCACGGCGTCGTGTATCTGCGGGATATTGCGTGAGTGCGATGGCTGAAGCGCCGGGCTCGGCTCGTTCTCTTGCCTGGACCAGAGATCGCGTCGCGAGTGCACACCGGTTCGTCAGGGGGCCACGCTACGACAGGCATGCCGGGCCAGTGTCATTTCCGCGGACCAGTGTTGAAGTCCGTGATCGACAGGGCAGATCAACTCCCGATGATGGGAGGAGATCGTGCAGGCACACCAGGGACAGGGGCGCGGAGTTGCGCTGCGCACCGTCTGGGTGGAGGCGGCTCTCACGGGGCCGGTCGAGCACCGGAGAAAGACCCGCGCCTTGTTCGAGGAGAGGGGCTGGGAGCTACTGGACGCTCACGAGGAGGTGTACCCGGGGCCTCGCACCCCGGGCGGAATCCTTACGGATGAGGCGGTCCGGAATTCGGTCTACGCGCTTGGTGTCCCCGTCGGGCGTGATTCCGGTCGTCGACCGGAACGGTGGGCGGTCCAGGAGGTCAAAGACCTGGCGGACGATGCCCAGCTTGATCTGCGGCCCGTGAGTGCGCGGATGCGGCGGAGGCAGCGCCGCCAGGAACCGCACTGGTTCGTCTGTGCCCCGCCAAGCACGCACGCCAATTGGTGGCTGCGGTGGCTGTTCAATCTGGAGCGGCGCACGGGGGTTGCACGACACAGGGACGGTGCTGTTCGGCTCGTTGGAGGCGGTCGAGCGGCACGCTGGTGAGGATCGGGTGCGTCCCCCGTTTCCGCGTCGGGTGGGAGCACACGACGGAATGCACCGGACCAGGGTGAGGGAAGGCCACCGGTGGGTGGTGAGAGCGACGGCGCTGAGTTGGGCTGCGGGTGTGCTCGGCATCCCGGCTGCTTCTGGGCCTTGGCGGCTGGCTCTGCCTGCGCTGGTGGCGTGGGCGCTCCTGAGTTGGTGGTGCGCGACCATCATGCTTCCCTTCGTCCGTCGACGTCGTGTCGTCCGCCGGCGCCGCACCAGCCCGCTCACGTCGGATGGCCGTCGCACGGCAGCCGGGGACGGGCGCGATGCCTCGCTGGACGAGGACGCGGTGGTGGTCCACCGGCGTCGGCGCAGTCACGCATGGCTTGCGGCGCTGGCGACCAGCGGAGCGCTCTTCGCAGTCACGGCATGGGTGACCTGGACCGCTGATCCCACCGCCGCTCTACACCTGCACCTCCTCCTGGCAGGCGCGGTATTCGTCACGGGCGGCATCCGGCGCCTGGCCCGCGAGGGGAGCCGGAGACCGTTTCTGATGGCGGTGCTCGTCGCTCTGCTACCGGTGGTCGCTCCGGCACTTGGCGGGCTCAGCCCTGTGCTCTTCACCTTCTACGGGGCCGCGTTCCACGTCCGCGCGGAGGAGATGGACGTTGCGCAGGTGTGGCAGTTCCTCGCCTCGGTATACGTGTTGGGGGTCTCGATAGCGCTGACGCTCTTCTTCCTGGCCTGCTGGGGCTATTTGCGGCTGCCCCTGTTCCGCCACCGTACGCTGCGCCTGTGCCTCCCGATCGTCGCCCTGACCGGGGCCATGGCAATCACGTTGGCATGGGCGGTGATCGTATTGGACGGCGCCGGCGCGGCCGGTGAGGATGCGGTATGGCAGTGGCGATCGGGCCGAGTACCGGATTACTACTACGGTGCCAATCCCCGACCCCTCTGCGTCACTCCGATCGGCTCTCTGGATGAACTTCCCTTGTACGGGCACCGATTGGACCCCAGGCAGGTATACGGCACGTTCGGCGTGGTCGGTGGTGAGGTGACCTTGTGGGACCCCGAATCGGGCGACGCCTTTCCCCTACCCTCCGATGCCGTACAGGTGCTCTCTGCAGGGGAGGGCGAACCCCGCGCCGCGATTCCCCCTAGTTGTCGTTCCTGAGTGGATGACGATCTCGGTGAACCCGGACTCCCTGTCCAAGGGCTTCGTGTGTTCGACGTGCCCGTCGCGCTCACTTGCCGACTTCGGGGCCGTACCACTGGAGCGCCTGACCGGTGACAGCTGCCACGCATTCGAAATCCCGGTCGCGGTGCAGAAGGGTGAGTCCTTGCAATTCGGCTGTGGCGGCCACGACGAGGTCAACAGGCCCGGCGCTGCGGTGCTGCCCGCGTTGGGTGAGGATCTCCTGGACCTGCCAGGCGCGGTCGTAGGCCCGGTCATCGACCGGAACCCAGCCGAAGAGCAGACGCATGTTCTCGATGCCGTGGGCTCTGTCGGCGGCGGAGCGTGCGCTGTAAAAGAACTCCAGCTCGGTGATGGAGCAGGTGGCGATGAGTCCGGCCGCCGCCGCCCGGTCCCATCCGTACTGCTCGGCGTCGCCCCGCAGCAAGCGGACGAGCGCGCTGGTGTCGATGAGGAATTGCGCGGCGTTCACCGGCGGTGGTTCCCCTTGTCCTCAAGAAGATCCAGATCAAAAGCGCCGTCCTCCGCTGCCGCCCGCAGACGAGTGAGCGCAAGAGCGCGCCGTCGGTTCTGGAGCACCTCACGCAGGGCGGTGTTGACCGTCTCCTTCTTGGTGCTGGTCCCGAGCGCCTTGGCTACATCCGCGACCAGCTGATCGTCGAGGTCGATCACGGTTCGACTCATGAGTACCTCCAAGGATATCTACGATGCTATCGAGTATATCCACCGTGGTGCGCCGTGGGGCTGGGCTGATGTGCCTCGGGGCCCCATGGCGGCCACGGATTGCAGCTTGAGCTGCCCTGGGCCGGTCGGGCGGTCGATGCACTGCCCCGTGGAAGACCGGTGACGGGCTGGCATGCATCCCTGGAACTTGCTGCACGCCCGTGATGGTCTTCCGCTGTTCATCATCCAGGGCCCGGGCCACCCGCAAGGCAGGAGCCCGCCATTCCGCTCCCTCGGGAGCACATGACCTTCGGCGAATGGCTGTGTGCGCCTCTATCGCGCCTGTGCGCCCTGTTATCGGGGTGTGGAAACATTCACTATTCCCCGGGGTCGTGAGGAAAAGGCGTCACCCTCGGCGGAGTCGCTAATGCGGGAGGGATGCTTTGGATATTGATCGCTGGAGCAGCGTATTCGATCGAGGAAAGATCATTTCCTACCGGCGGGATCAGACCATGCTCCTGAAGGGCAGCCTGAAGGGGAACGTCCTGCGGGTCGTCGAGGGATGGGCTCTGGTCACCGATCCGCACCCGGACGGTGAGCCCACTTTCCTAGAAATCCGTGGTCGGGGGCAGCTCCTGGGGGAGACCTCGGCCTTGTCGGGACAGCCGCGAAACGCGGAAGTGACAGCGGTCTGTCGCACTGTCGTCCAGGCCATCGGCTACGAACGGTTCCTTACGGAACTGGGGCGCAGTGACGCGCTGGTCGGGATGCTGCTGCACGCGCAGCAACTGCACATGAGGGCCAATGTTCGGGCCGGGTTGCGGCGTTTCGGCGTGGCGAGCGGGCTCAGCCGACTCCTGCTCGATCTGGCCCACACCGCCGGCACGTCCCACGTGGCCGGGATTCCCCAGAAGGTGTTGGCCCACGTCCTCGGTGTCACGCCCCGGACGCTGTAGGACCGTCGGTTGCCCGGGCGTCATTGCAGAAGTGCATGACTCAGACTCCGACAGCAGTCGCACACTCCGGACGCGGTGACGCCGAGGTGCTCCAGGGCGAGGTGGGTGTGTGCTCGCGCACCTTGCTCGCGCACCTCGCTTTGCCTGGCCTGATCGCGCCCTCGGCTCACTGTGCCACGCGGAGCCCTGGCTGCGGTTGCCGGTGCTGGGCTTCACGAGGCGGTGGGTGGGATGACTGTGAGCGGCTGGGACGCCGAGGTGGCGGTGATCGGCCTTGGGGCCTGGGGCTCCGCGGCACTGTGGCAGTTGGCGATGCGGGGCGTGGACGTGATCGGGGTCGACCACGGTGTTCATGGACTTCTGCCGGCCGGCCACCGCGGGTACCGACTTCACTTCGCTGTCGGCCTGGGGCTTCGCCGTCGCCGTGGCGGCGCAGTCCGCGGGGCCACCGCTCGCCGGCGCCGTCGGCTACGGGACGGCCGTCGTGGTCGCGGGGGTGGTGACCGCTGCCGCCCTGGTATGGGTGCGGGCGCTGCACGGCCGTGAGGCGTCGGTCTCGCCGTCAGGGAGTGCCGAGCATGCCGTCCAGGACGCGGGGTAGGGCCCAGGCCAAGTCGTCGCGGGGCGTGCTCGCTCCGTCGAGGTGGGGGGCCGGGGCGGTGTCCGTGTCCTCGCTCCCGTCGGCACTCCTGGGGGCGGCGTCCTCGGAGTGGGCGTGGCCCACCGGGTGGACGTTGAGCACATGGCCGAGCAGCAGATGCCACAACACCCGGTACACGCGAGCGAGATCGGCCCGTGAATCCTTCGCGCCCTCCGCCAGCGCCCTCAGTGCGTCGAGCGCGCTCTCGGCGAACGTCGAGGCGCTGTCCGCCACATGCTCGCCCTCGGCGATGATCCGGGCGGCCCAGCGATGGTGTGACAGGTAGTCGTACGCGTCGAGCCACTGTTCGACGACCCGTTCATGGACATCCAGATGCTCTTTCGGCGCCGGGAGGTGGACCGCGACGTCCTCTGCGAGGAGGCGGAGCAGCTCGTCGCGGTCCTCGATGTGGCGGTAGAGGGACGCTTGCCCGGTACCGAGGCGCTGTGCGACCCGTCGCACGGTCAGTGCGTCCAGCCCCTCGTCGTCCGCGATGCGCCGCGCGATGGTGACGATGCGTTCACGGGAAAGGATGCGCGGTCGGCCGGGAGCACGTGCGTTCACCCGAGCACCCTACCCGTCGCCCTTACTGGCGGGGCTTGTGGTCCGGGGCGGGGGATGCCTATGCTCGAATTAGCGAACAGCGGTCGCAAATTACGAACGCCGAGGTGAACCTTGACAGCCCCTGCCGCCGCAGGCTCCGCAGCCACAGCTCCCGCCAGGTCGGGGACGAAGGCCCTGCTGGCCCTCATCCTGGCTGTCCTGTCCTACTCGCTCGTGCAGACGATGCTGGTGCCCACACTGGGGATCCTGCAGACCGAGCTCGACACGAGCGCCGCGGGTGCCTCCTGGGCGGTGCTCAGTTCCACGCTGCTGGCGAGCGCGGTCCTCACCCCGCTCATCAGCCGGCTCGGCGACAGCTACGGCAAGCGGCGTGTGCTGCTGGTCACGCTGGTGCTGCATCTGCTGGGCAACATCGGGGCGGCGGCCGCCTGGAACGTGGGCTCGCTGATCGTCTTCCGTGGCGTCCAGGGCGTCAGCCTCGCGCTGCTGCCGCTGTCTCTGGGGCTGATCCGCGAGGTGCTGCCCCCGCACCGGGTGGCGTTCGGGCTGGGCCTCACCTCGGGTCTGGTGGGCGGCGCGGCCGGCCTCGGCCTGCTGGTCGGCGGCCTGATCGTCGACCACGCCTCATGGCGGTGGCTGTTCGTCGCGGGCGGGGCACTGGTCCTGCTGGCCCTGGTCGCCGTGGTGCGGTACGTGCCCGAGATCCGTCCGAGCGCACCGGCGGCGCGGCTGGACCTGGCCGGTGTCGTGCTGCTGGGCCTGGCCCTCGTCTGTGTGCTTCTGGGGCTGACCGAGGGGCCGTCCTGGGGCTGGGCGTCCGCTCGGGTGCTCGGGCTCTTCGCCGGCGGCGTGCTGTTCTGCGCGGTGTTCCTGCGGTGGGAGCGCCGGGTGCCGCACCCGCTGATCGACCCGGCCCTGCTGCTCGGCCGCCCGATCGTGGGTGCCCACGTCGGGGCCTTCCTGCTGGGCGCCACCCAGTTCGTCTTCTACGTCCTGGTGCCCAAGCTCGCCGAACTGCCGGCGGGGCTGCCGCCGGAGGCGGCACGTCTGGTCGACTACGGCTTCGGTGCGTCGGTCACGGTTGCGGGCCTGATCCTCATTCCCGGCACGCTGCTCGGCCTGCCGGCCAGCTCGGCCGTGGGGCGGGTCGAGGTCCGGCTGGGCCCGCGCGCCCCGCTGGTGCTCGGGCTCGCGCTGAGCGCGGTGGGCGGGGCGGCCATGGCGCTGTTCCATGCGCGGGAGTGGACGACCGTGGTGGCGTACTGCGTGATCGGCACCGGATGCGGTTTTGCGATGGCGGCGCTGCCCAAACTGATCCACGACGTCAGCCCGCCGCACACCATCGCGACGGCCAACGGCATCAACACGGTGGCCCGGACCATGGGCGGAGCCGTCGGCAGCCAGCTCGCCGCCGCGGTTCTGGCTTCCCGTGTGATCTCCGGGACATCGCTCCCCGACGATTCGGGCTTCACCCTCGCGTTCTGGATTGCCACGGCCGTAGCCGCGTCGGGGGCGCTCTATGCGTTGCTGTCCGGAAATCGATCGACCACTGGAAAAGAAATCAGCCAGGAATTCATTAGGGTCGGAGATGGAGGCGATGGAAAAGTAATGGGTGAGCGAGAGCAAAAGAATGGGTCGACGGCGGGTTCCGTCGACACTGCCGAGTCCACCGGGTGACCGCAACTGGCTAGAAACCCCAGGTAGATGGACTCTCTATGGTTAAGTAAGGGTGCCGACCGCGCTTCCGGCGCCGCTCCCATGTGCTGGAACAGGCCCGCTTCGACCAGCTCAAGGAGTGGGCCCGCGCCCACCGTGTAACCCCCTCGATGGTGCTGGCGACGGCGTTCGCGGAGAGCCTCGGCCAGCGAGCGAGAATCGGCGATTCCTGCTCAATGTCCCGCTGTTCGACCGGCAGGCCGGCCATCCGGACACCGAACGGATGATCGCCGACTTCACCAACCTGATCCTGCTGGAGGTGGAGACCGGCGGTACCGCGCCCTTCGCGGAGCTGCTTCTCCGCCGTACAGTGAACGCCCTCGCCCCGAGGGCCTGGCGTACGTCATCTACACCTCCGGTTACACCGGCACGCCCAAGGGCGTGATGATCAGCCACCGCAGCGCGCTCAACGCGGTCGTCGACATCAACACCCGTCACGGCGTGCACGAGGACGACCGGGTCCTGGCCCCGGCCGGCCTGGGCTTCGACCTCTCCGTCTACGACGTCTTCGGCCCCCTGGCCCGGGGCGGCGCCCTGGTGTTGCCCGACCCCGACCGGCGCGGCGACCCCTCCCACTGGGCGGCGCTGATCCACGAGCACCGCGTCACGCTGTGGAACTCCGTGCCCGCTCAGCTCCAGATGCTCGACGACTGTCTGGGCCCCACCGCCGAGTGGGACCTGTCCCGGCTGCGGCTGGCCCTGCTCAGCGGCGGCTGGAGCCGTCGGCGGGCTAATGGTGCGGCAGTCGCCCGCCGGTCTGGGCAACAATAAGACCGTGTCCTACGTGGAGAGGCGTCGTTGGACTCGGCATGGGGCGGGGTACGTGGAGTTGGATTGTTCCGGACGGGCTGTGGGAGATCGCGAAGCCGCTGATCCCGCCGTCG